>DAINCT010000376.1:0-4511 GCA_036732245.1 Chloroflexota bacterium
ACCAGGTGGTGACTCGCGCTTCGACCGGCCTTCCATGCGTCGTGGGCGATGCCTTTGTAGCAGATCCTGCCACCGATCTGGCCAAGGTCGCGGTTGTGGAGCGTCATCACGCCACTGGTCGCGTAGGGGTCGCTTTCGTGCGCGGCTTCGGTATGAAAACCGGCGCGTTCGCCTCGACCATCGCCCACGACGCCCACAACCTCGTCGTCATCGGCGTCGACGATGACGACATGCTGACGTGCGTGGAGCGGCTCCGGGAAATCGGCGGTGGCCTGGTAGCAGTGCGGGCCGGCGAAGTCGTGGGCGAACTGCCACTTGAGGTTGCAGGTCTCATGAGTGTTCAACCCGCGGCGCAGGTGGCCGCGACACTGCACAGACTTGAAGCGCAACTCCACACCATGGGCGTGTCGCTTTCGACGCCGTTCATGTATCTGGGATTTCTTGCCCTGTCGGTCATACCGGAATTGCGCATCACAGATCAAGGACTGGTCGATGTGCGATCGTTCGAACTCGTCCCTCTAGGTCTGTAGTGGCATCTCTGCAGCTTGCGGGCTGCCGACTGGTGGCGACCATGGACGATGCGGGACGGGAACTCGCGGACACCTCGCTGGAGATTCGGGACGGCTGGATTACGCGCATCGGCGACGATTCGAAGGACGTAGACTTCGATCAGGTTGTCGATGCCCGAAAACTGATCGCCATTCCGGGGCTGGTGAACACGCATCACCACCTCTATCAGACGCTCACGCGTGGTTTTCCAGAAAGCGAGGGCATAACGCTCTTTCCCTGGTTGCAGAGCCTGTACCCCATCTGGGCCGGACTCGACGAAGAGATGGTCTATGCCTCTACCAGAACAGGGCTGGCCGAACTCGCCTTATCGGGCTGCACCACGTCCTCCGATCACCTCTATGTATTTCCGGATGGCAGTGAATCGTTCATGGACGCGCAGGTGGAAGCCGCGCGATCTGTCGGGCTTCGATTTCATGCTACGCGTGGAAGCATGGATCTTGGGTCGTCGGCCGGCGGCCTGCCGCCGGATAACGTCGTGCAGTCGCTTGACACCATTCTGCGCGATTCGGAACGGGCCATCGATTCTTTTCATGACCCCACGCCCGGCGCCATGACGAGGATCGGACTCGCGCCCTGCTCGCCGTTTTCCGCCACCCCCGAACTCATGCGCGAGTCAGCCGTGCTTGCCAGAAAAAAAGGCGTGCTGTTACATACCCACATCGCCGAAACCGTGGACGAGGACACCTATAGTCGCGATACGTTCGGTCTTTCTCCGGTGCAATTGCTCGAGTCTGTCGGCTGGGCGGCCAGTGATGTGTGGGTTGCGCATTGCGTCCATCCCAGCGAATCCGATATCGGCCTATTGAGCCGCTACGACGTCGCGGTGACTCATTGTCCGACCTCCAACATGTTGTTGGGGTCCGGTCTGGCGCCCATAGCGACGTATCTCGCCAGAAACATCAGAGTCGGGTTGGGCGTTGACGGGAGCGCGTCGAACGACTCGAACGATCTCCGTCAGGAGGTGAAGCAGACCCTGCTCGCCGCCCGGGTCCGCGACGGCGCGGAGGCACTTTCCGCCCGCGATGCGCTTCGTCTCGGCACGCGCGGAGGCGCCTCTTGCCTCGGCAGGGACGATATCGGAAGTATCGAAGTGGGCAAGGCGGCGGATATCGCCTTATTCGACGCCGACTCGCTCGCCCTGGCCGGATCACAGACAGATCTCGTCGCCGGCATCGTCTTGAGCGCTCCCCGCCCAATTGCAGTCATCGTCAACGGCGAATTCGTGGTACGGGACGGACACCTCGAGCGGGTCGATGAAGATGACATAGCCCACCAACATAACGCGGCGGCTCGGCGCCTCATGACCAAAGCATCGGTTGCGACCGGATAGGTTGCATTGATCTCGCTTGAAGCGTTAACTATGCTAAGCGTTAAGCGAGGAATCAGGCACATCCCTGTGCCGAAAGGAGGGCCCTGCAGTCACCACGCGTGTCGTGAAGGCGAGACGGTCGACGTCGTGCCGGCCGAACGGGAGGAGCGAAGGAACTGTTGAGTTTTGAGGAGGAGAGAACATGGGTACCAGACTGAAACGGTCGCTGTTGGCCGGCAGCGCAATCCTGCTGATTTTTTTCGGCGCGGTGATCGGCACCGCGCGCGGTAACGCGCTGGCCAGCGCGCCCAAACAGCACCCGCATGCCCTGACGAAGATTCACTTCTTCCTAAATTGGCTGCCGAATGTCGAGTTTTCCGGACTCTGGGTCGCGCAGCACTTCGGCTGGTGGAAAGCCGCCGGCATCGATATGAGCTATACCGGCTGGTCGCCGAGCGTCGTGCCGGAGACCGATGTACCGCAGCACAGCGGTATCCAGTTCGGGTTCCAGAGCGGAGCAGCACTCGGCATCGCGCGTGCGCAGGGTGTGAAAGATGTCGCACTTTACACCGACACGCAGCAGTCCGTCTTTGGACTCACGGTCCTGAACAAGAGCCATATCACCAGCCTCAAGCAGCTCAAGGGCAAGAAGATTGGATACCAGCCGCACGAGATCTATGTGCCTGAGGCAATGCTGGCCTCGGTCGGACTACAGCCGCAGCGCGATTACAAGCTGGTGCCGGTCTCATTTGACATCTCTCAATTGACCAGCGGCGCCGTGGACGCCTACGAGGTGTTCTTGACCAACGAGCCGATCACTCTAAACATGCAGGGCGTCAAGAACCACAGCTTTAAAGCATCGGATTATGGGTTCCACTTCTACGACGATGTCATGTTCACCACCGATGGCCTGGCGAAGAGCAATCCGGCACTCGTCCGAAAAGTGACCGGCATCGTGGCTCGTGGTTTCACGTGGGCGCACTCGCACCCGGTCCAGGCCGCGCAGATCACTGTCGCTAAGTACTTCCCGGCCGGAAAAGGGACCAGCGCCCAGGCAAACCTGACGCAGCAGAAGCTGGAATCACAGCAGTTCGTGCCGTTCTCCAGGGACTCTCACGGACAGTTTAGCGGCCGCATGACTACTGCCTACTGGCAAGACAGCCTGAACACCCTTCTCCGGTACAAGCTCATCACGCATGAGCCCCCCGTGTCGTCGCTGTTCACGAACAGCTTCAACCCCAACAAGATGTAGGTCGCAGCCAACACGTACCATTGGGGGACGCCGAAAGCGGCGTCCCCCGTTTCGTTGCCCGCAGGGGAGGACGTGTGGCTCTACTCGAGGTCCGAGACGTTAGTTACATCTACCCGGGCGCCGAGCCCGTCGAAGCCTTGCGGGATATTACCTTCGCGGTCGAGCGAAATGAGTTCATTTCGGTCATTGGGCCCTCCGGTTGCGGTAAATCCACGCTCCTCCGTCTCCTCTCAGACCTGCTGCCGGTAAATCAGGGTGAGGTGCGAATCGATGGTGAACCGGCGGGTGTGGCACGACGCAAACGAGAGATCGGCTTCGTCTTTCAGGATCCGGCCCTCATGCCATGGCGCTCATCACTCAAAAACGTTCGTTTGCCGCTAGAGGTGCTGCGACGCGGTGGAGACTCCGAAAAGGCGACGTCCGAGAGTCTGCTGCGTCTGGTCGGGTTGGGCGACTTCGCGGGCAAGCGACCCGATCAATTGTCTGGTGGGATGAGACAGCGGGTCAGTATCGCCCGGGCACTCACGTATGACCCGCCGCTCCTTCTCATGGATGAGCCCTTTGGGGCGCTCGACCAGATCACGCGCGACGAAATGAATACCGAGCTTCTCAACATCTGGGAGCAAAAGCAAAGCACCGTGGTGTTCGTCACGCACAGCATTGGCGAGGCCATCTACCTGAGCGATCGCATCGTGGTACTGAGTCCCCGGCCAGGGAGGATCGTCGACATAGTGGACGTTCCCCTGCCGCGGCCGCGCGACCCTGCAATCAAGCGGTCCCGGGAATTCTTCGATATCGAAACGGCGTTGATGGGCACGTTGGAGGGACGGCCAATCCATGGCTGAGCCCGCATCGGCCGACGCGCCGGTAAAAGAATCCCGCTCTACTCAACCGGCGGATCGTCCCGTCTCGCCCCTGGCGAGAGGTTGGTCGACGGTTTCGGGCTTTATCTTGCCCACTGTCGTCGTTGGCGTCTTCCTCGCAATCTGGCAATGGCTGCCGCCGGCGCTGAACATTCCGACGTACGAACTTCCGAATCTGAGCACGACGCTGCAGGGTCTACAGAATAACTGGCCGGATCTGGGGAACGCGCTGCTCGTGACGACTCAGGACGCCCTGGCAGGTTTCATCATTGGGAATGCCCTGGCTATTTTGGGAGCAACGACATTCGCTTACTCGTCGAATATGGAGCGCGCCTTCTATCCCCTGGCCATCCTGGTGCAGACCATCCCGATCGTCGTATACGTGCCGCTGCTCATCATCCTTTTCGATCAGGTCCCGTTGTTGGCGGACAATGCCCAGGCCTTGGCCGTGGTCGGAGTGACGATCCTCATCTCGTTCTTTCCCACGCTGGTAAATATGACCGTCGGATTTAAGTCG
>DAINCT010000377.1:0-4480 GCA_036732245.1 Chloroflexota bacterium
GTTCGAGCGGGAGAGTTGGTTGGCGCATGACGCGCTATAGTTGAACCACGGAACGCGCGGGCGTTCTACGCGGTGTCCGAGGCGTGTGTTGATCACGGCCCGGCGCCAACGGCAAGGAGAAGGAGCATCAATGCAGAAAAAAAGACCCTATAGGCCAGGTCCCAAGAAGAGCGACGCGGGAAAGACTCGACGAGTCGTCGAGCCGCGAGAGTCGGAAGGGCTCTCGGTTGAAGGCGTCATTACCGAGACGCTCCCCAACTGTCAGTTTCGGGTGGAACTGGAAAACGGGCACAACTTGCTAGGTCACATTTCCGGCAAGATGCGCAAGAATTACATCAGGATTACACAGGGCGATCGAGTGACAGTCGAATTGTCACCGTATGACCTCGAACGGGGCCGTATAACGTTTCGGCACCGTTAATCGTCCGTCCGCGGTTGCCTCATTTGCGGGGCTGAGACGGCACGGCGATATCTATTGGCACCCGTTTTCCGCGTACTCCGGACCGGGATAAGGCCTCGACCACGACGCGAGCCTGTGATTTGGGGACTTCGACGAAGCTGAACTTGTCGTACACGTCAATGGCCCCTATCTCGCGACCTGGGATGCCGGCTTCGTTGGCGATCGCCCCAACGAAATCTTTGGCCGACACACCGTCGCGCCTTCCCGCACGCACGAAGAGTCGTTCCATGCCCTGTTCGACGCTGCGCCCATCGTCGCCTTCGGTGCCGTCGATCGGTTCGGCCAGCGCCAGTTTGATTGCGGCGGCGGCTATCTGAGACACGTCGAACTCATCGCCCAATTGCTCGACCATGACCAGGTACGGCTCGAGGTGGTTTTCGACGAGGATTTCTCGTAGCGAATCGCGAAATGCCTGTGCTCGACGCTCGGCGATGTCAGCCAGCGATGGCACTCTCATCCGCACCAAATTGACGCGGATAAGGCGTTCGATGGTCTTCAGGAGTGCCCGTTCGCGCGGCGTAACGAACGTGATAGCTTTCCCGGTCTTGCCGGCCCGGGCCGTGCGGCCGATCCGGTGTACGTACGCTTCGGGATCTTCCGGAATGTCGTAGTTAATTACGTGGCTCACGTTGGGGATGTCGAGTCCGCGGGCGGCAACGTCAGTCGCTACGAGCACGTCGATACGCTTGTCCTTGAAGGCGTTGATCGCCCGCTCCCGCTGTGACTGGCTCAAATCTCCGTGTATCACCTCAGCCGCGTATCCCCGTCCGCTCAGGCTCTCGCCGAGTTCGTCCGTTTCGCGCTTGGTCCGCGCGAATACCAGAGCAGATTCCGGTTGCTCCATGTCGAGGATGCGAGTCAGCGCATCCAGCTTGCCGTTACGAACGGTTTCTACATACCGCTGTTCGACTTCCGGTACCGTCAAATGTTCCCGCGAGATGCTGATGGACGCGGGATTCCGCATGTACCGCTGGCTCAGCGTTCGAATGCGAGGTGGGATGGTGGCGGAGAAGAGGGAGATCTGCCGGCCCTCCGGTACTTCATCCAGAATGACCTCGATGTCATCGACAAAGCCCATGTCAAGCATCTGATCAGCCTCATCCAACACCACCATGCTGACCCGCGACAGGTCAAGCGTGCCACGCCGCATGTGGTCCATGACTCGTCCGGGAGTTCCGATAACTACCTGTACACCGCGACGGAGCGCCCGCAGCTGGACGTCGATCGGCTGCCCACCGTATATAGGAAGATCGGCAACGTTCTTGTGCTTCCCTAATTTGTGAACCGTCGATGCCACTTGTACGGCCAATTCCCGCGTGGGTACCAGCACCAGCGCCTGGACTGCGCGGTCGGCGGAATCAATCTTGGCCAGCAGCGGAATGGCAAAGGCCGCTGTCTTACCGGTGCCGGTTTGTGACTGGGCAAGAAGATCCCGACCCTCAATCAGCAGTGGAATCGCCTCCCGTTGAATAGGAGTCGGTTGCTCGTAGCCGACATCGTTGACGCCTTGTAGGATACTGGCTTCGACGCCGAAGTCCTGGAAACTCTGTTCCACGCTAATTGTTCTCCCTCACGCCATTACGGGCGGCCAAACGCTGGTGCTACAGTGTGGGCGCAGACCGATATCCCATAGTAGGCCGAGCGCCAGATGAGCGTTAATTCCACAGGAGCCTTCGATGTATTTCAAGCAGCTACTCGACGAACGGTGCGGCTGCGCGTCCTATGTCATCGCGTCGCGCGCCACACACGAGGCAGCTGTCGTGGACCCGGCATTCAATACCGATCAGTACGATCAATTGCTGCGCGAACGCGACTTCACTCTACGGTATGTCATCGATACGCACGTGCACGCCGACCACGTCTCGGGCGCGCGCAAACTAGCAGTCGCACACGGCGCCCAGCTTTGCCTCCACGCGTCAGCTCAGGTCGCGTACCAATTCGAGCCATTGCACGACGGGCAGGACCTGGAGATAGGACAATTGCGTCTTCACGTGCTCCACACGCCTGGGCATCGACCGGAACTTATTTCTCTCCTGGTGATCAATCCGCCTCGCAGTCCTGAGCCGTCCATGGTACTTACGGCCGATTCCATGCTCGTGGGCGACGTCGGGCGTCCCGACTTTGGCGGCGGAGACGCCACCAGCCAGTATGAGAGCCTGTCCCGACTCCTTCGCCTGCCCGACTGGGTCGGAGTGTTCCCCGGCCATTTTGAAGGCCCGTGTGGGAAGGGGATGTGCGGACGCCCCAGTACAACGATCGGGTTCGAACGACTGTATAGTCCTCTCTTGAGATTGGAACGAGAGGCGTTCGTTTTGTCAATGTCCGAAGAAGTTCCGGCACGACCGCTCAACATGATCGCGATCGAACGCACCAATCGCGGCGCGGCAGATCTTTCGTTCGCGATGCTATCCGATTCCGCGGATGCGCCGGTCATCGATCTCGATGAAAGCGTGTCGTCTGCAGATACCCTGATTCTCGATGTGCGCGAGCCGAGCGAGTTTTTGCCGGCTCACATCCCGGGAGCCGTCAACTTGCCTCAAGCCGAGTTGGCAACCCGGCTCGACGAACTTCCAAACCAGCGACCGATTGTCGTGGTCTGCCAGGGAGGCTACAGGTCCCAACGGGCGGCCCAATTTCTGCTGCAGATGGGCTATACCAACGTTGTCAGCGGACGCGGCGGAATGAATGCGTGGCTTTCGTCCGGCCGGCCTGTGGAGCGCAGCGGAACGGCAGTGGAAGGGCCGCGCGTACGAGAGACCGAGTGGGCTCACGCCGGCGGTAACTAGTCGGGCGTAATGGGCAGCACGATCGCGGTCGAACTCATTCCCAGCCAAGCCACCGAACGTGGCGTTCAGCGGTTCGAGGGCGGGCGCGTTGCGGGGGAAGATCCGGGTAGCCGAGGTAAATGAACGCTACAATATGGGCGTGAGCGGGAAACCCTAGAAATTCCTTTACACGTGGGTCGTATGCCGGTTTTCCGGTTCTCCACATGGCCCCCAAACCCACCGCCTCCGCCGCCAGCAGCATGTTTTCGACGCCGGCTGCAACCGCGGCCAACTCCTCCTCTTCCACTACCTTCGGTTCCTGCGAGGGCACCGCGGCGACTGCAATGACAACCGGAGCCCGGAGCGGCTTATTACGCTCCTTTTGAAATACCGCCTCCATGTCAATTCCGTCGACCTCGTCTGTGTCGCTCGGTGGGCGACTGTTCCGGAGCGATTCCTCCATGACCGTCCCCAGCGCTTCACGGGCGTTGCCCGACACGACGCAAAATCTCCAGGGCACCGTCTTGAAATGGTTCGGTGCCCACGTAGCAGCATCGACGATCCGCTCGACGAGTTCCCGCGGCGGCCGATCCGGCTTAACGCGCGCCATACTTCGCCGCGACTCGAGCGCCCGTAGAACTTCGCGACCTACCTCACTGTCTATCATCGTCCGGTTCCCCCCTTAGAGCATGCTACCCGAGCGCCCATACGATCTCTTACCGCCGGAAGCAAGACAGTAGTAGAGTATGCTGACGTCATTATCCTGTTCTCCGCGGCGGGTCCCATAGCTTGACTGGATACTCAGCGGACAGAGCAACCGTTTGAGGTCGATGAAAGGAGCTCTTCAGTGAACGACCCTGATAACGAACGCGTGGCGACCGATCAGTTCCGGCGCCGCATGGAGTCTCTGACCGCCGACATGGCGGCTATCAATCGGGAATTAGGAAACGTCAACCTCTTGACCATCGCGCGGCGTACAGCCACGCTCCTGCGGCACACGAAATCGTTAATTGACGGGAACGTCACCGTGCTGTTCGCCGATTTCCCCGATCGTGTTCCGGAGGACTTATATAGACACATCGAGTACGCTGAGGCGCACATTCGAAAGGCGCTATCCGAGGAGTACGAGTTTGAAGTCATCAAACAGCGTCTCTTCATGGCGACTGCCATCTGCGAGTATGTCATTGATGGTGTGGGAGATGCGTTGACGCATCTCGAGGGACGACTCGCTCATACTTCGGCCAATCCCGTCTAG
>DAINCT010000378.1:0-4467 GCA_036732245.1 Chloroflexota bacterium
CGGCCGCGCTCGGGCTGGCATACGCTGCAAGCGGCCGCTACGATTGCTACTCGCACGGTTCGTTATGTCCATGGGACAGCGCGGCGGGTATACTTTTAGTCGTTGAAGGCGGCGGTGTCGTGACGAACCGCGAGGGAGACGCCGCCACCATTTTCGATGCCGCGGCGCTCGCCGGCGGCCCGGCCGTTCAGGCCGATTTTCTCCGGCTTTGGCGAGAATATGTCGCTGCGAGCGAGCGGTAGCTTTACGCATACGTCGACGGCATAGCCGACTATGCGACGACCGTCGGTGCCCCATTGATAAGCCGCGTTTCCCGAAAAGCCGAACAGCCCCTTTTACTACTCGATGCTCGACGGAACCATTAAGCTGCTGGCCTCAATTGGTATGCAACTTTCGACGGACTGCCACGGTGCGTCACACACGTGACCGAGCTTCAGGACAGCCAGTTTGAAAAGTGCAGCCTAACCCAGTCCAGCAGCTTAGCACAATGCCGACGGCGAATGACACCAGTCTTTGAAAACCACTACCAGTAGCCAACGGCTGACCGTGGCGCAGCAACGCCTTTA
The DNA here is from genome assembly GCA_036732245.1 of Chloroflexota bacterium. GTDB lineage: Bacteria > Chloroflexota > UBA5177 > UBA5177 > UBA5177 > JANWJD01. The sequence continues at coordinate 567 of DAINCT010000378.1, forward strand.
CCTCCGATATAAGACGGCTAGGCGCACTGACGAAAGCGCTGTCATTCGAAGCGGCGCACGGACCTTGGCGAAACGACGCTCCCAAAACGCCAGGCCCGACTCGCCGATGTAGCCTTACGGCGTCCAGAGTAGCGTTGCCGCTGTATTTTACAAAGAGAGCCCATCGTCACCTTATATTGGTCCTCATCAGGTTATTCCAAAGGCATTGTACCCACGGTCCACAAATCTATAGACGGCCGGATACATGGTGAATCGCCATTGCTTTGGTACACCAGCTGTCTAGTGCTTGACAGCGTCAGATACATGTGCAATAATTGGTATTGCAAAGGGGTGTACGAATGACAAGCGAAGCAGGAAACTTGGATCAGCGAGACAACAGGGAAGACAGCTCTCGAACAAGCGCCCTACGGCGCTACCTGGAGGAGGTGGAGTCAGAACTCGCCAATCTCGAAGCTCGACGCAACGAAATCGACCAGCACATTGAGCGCAAGAACACCGAGCGTACGTATCTGCGCGGGTTGCTCGATATTCGAGGGGCTGGAGGGGGACCATTGCAGCTTCCAAGGCTTACTAACGCCGCCGCGGATGCCGCCGAGCTCGTGGTCGCGTTGCTGAGGGAAACCGGCTCGCCGCTTCACTATCGGGCAATCGAAAAGGAATTACGGTCCAGCGGGCAGTATGTAGCTGGAGGTCAGGATCCGGCGAATACCTTGCTTGCGCACTACTTCAATGACCCGCGGCTGTACCGACCTAGTCGTGGGACCTATGGTCTGCGCGAGTGGGACAAATCTGCTCGAAGCGTTGGCACCAAGCGGCGCAAGGCGGGAATAAATTGAGTTCGGAGAGGTTGGCAAACCACGAGCTAGCCGTCTACTGCTTGTCGACTGCGGGCGGTGCCACGCAGCATCTCGACACCGAACAGGTAGCGGTGCTTTGCTGGAGGCTTGCTCCCACGAGGTTCAGTTGGAGGACGTACCCGGAGTACCCAGACAAAGATACGGTGCGGTCCGCGCTCAGCGACGCAAAAAAGGCGAAATATGGACATCTCGTCGATGGCGACAGCTTCCATGGCTGGACACTTACATCGGAAGGAGTGGCGTGGGTCCGGGCGCACCAGTCGGCTTTGCAGCAATTGGAAGCGGGACCGACACGTTCCTCCGTCAGCCAAATAAACGACACCTTGCTTCAAAGACTACGGGCACACCCATTGCTTGCCGAGTGGCAGCGAGGCGCCGCGGCTCCAACGAGATACGACATCGCGGACGTGACACAGTTAACAGCCGATGCGCCCCTAAAACTCGTTGAACAGCGACTGGGGGAACTGGAGAACACGGCGGTCTTCGCGGGAGATTCGAATATGAAGGAGTTTGTGGAATGGTTACGAAGCCAATTACCCGGATGACAGGAATGATTGAGCTAACCGAGCGAGCATTCGAACAGGATGCCGAACTGGCAATGGGTGCGGATCCTACTCGCGCAATTATCGAATTGGTTACGAACTCGGATGATGCCTATACCCGGCTTACGGGAAAGCGCAAGGGACAGATACGCATCGAAGTCGAGCGAAAGCGAAAGACCGGCCCGAGCTTAATCACGGTCCTCGATCGCGCTGGCGGGATGACAGTTCAGCAAATGCAAGACCGACTCGCGAAGGAAGGAGCTCGCACAAGCGGCTTTGAAGAGATCCCCGACGTGCGAGGACTGCTGGGACGAGGAGCAAAGGACTGTGCCGCCTTTGGCCCGATCCTGTGGCGAAGCGCGACCGCCGAAGGCGTGGCTCAATTCGACCTTCAAACCAACGGTCATTACACGATTTCACCGGATATCGCCAAGAGCCCAGTTGCGACTTCAGAAAAATACGGTACAGACGCGACGATCGCGGTTGAGCCACGATTCAAGCTAAAGAATCACAAGAACCTTCGGGAGGCATTGACAAGACATTACTAGTTACGTCCCTGTCTACTCGATCGGACAGATCGAGAAGTCCAACTGGTTGACGTTAACCAAGGGCGCACCGATCACCTGGTCTACGATCCACCGCGCGGAGAGCTGGTTCAACATGCCAAGCGCTTGGAGATTCCCGGCTATCCCGATGAGTTTATCGATATACACCTTTACAAGGCGAACGAAAATCTAGACGACGGCTTGGAGAGAGAGTACTGGAGACACGGGGTTCTCGTTCGATCTGGGCGCCCAGCATACGACATCGTTGGGGGCAAATACGAACGCGAGCCTTGGTCAAATTACTTGGGGTGGTTTTGGGGTGAGGCCGACGTCCCCGGTATAAGAAGCTTGGTTATTGAGTACGACAATCGCCGCGAGAAAGGCCTGCAACCTACCAACGAAAACCCGATTCGGCTGGTGTCAAGAATCCGAAGAGGGCTCGTTCTATCGACCGAACACCCGTTCGTAGCCGCGATGACTTCGGCAATCGAGCAGTTCCTCTCTCCACATCTCGACGCCCTGCGTAAAGAGATGGAGCAGGCGGCGCGTGATTCCGGGATGAGCCCGGCAACTAATCGCAGACTTCGTGAGCTTGGTAGGGTACTTGGACAGTTTTTCGACGAGGAACAGGATCCGGTGACGGGCGACCAGCCGGGCATGAACGTCGCGTCTGGGCTCGAAATCATTCCTTCAGCACAGGAAGTGGAGCCGGGCCGCGCCGCAAGGTTCGTCGTACGTTACCGCCCACGACCAGGTGAGATTGACTTCGCTCAGACAGCACAGGTAAGCATCTCGGCAGGCTCAGCCCAAGTGACGCCAGCGGACCTCATTCTGTTGAACCGGGGTGGTTATTCGAGTCGCAGTTTCTCCGTCACTGGGCTCGAGCTGGGTGACCTAGCTGAAATTGGCGTGCAGGTCGGAAATAACACGGCAAATTGCCTAGTCCAGTGTTGTAAGCCAGACCCTCCTCAAGCCATCGATCGACTCCAGTTCGAACATTCGACGTACCGGCTTCGCGACGGTGGAAAGAGACGCCTGATTGTGCTCGCTCCCTGGGAACTCGCAGCGGACGAAACCCTTGAGGTTTCCATCAGTGGAGATCCGGCGATCTCCATCGTCCGAAGACCGACTAATTTTGAGTACGACGAGGGGAGACACTGCGGCGTTGCAACAGTAGAAGTTACCGGTCGCGGCGTTGGCTCGAAAGCCCGGGTCTTAGCGTCGATTGGCGACAGCACGGCGGTCGCGGAGGTGTTTGCTTCTGCAGAGCGCACCGGGGGCATCAGCGTCAAACTCGTACCCGAGGCATTCCCTCAGCGCGCGGTATGGGATGGATCAGTCCTAAGAGTTTCGGCGCTCGACAGGTCTCTAGCACGATATCTTGGCCCCCGCCCAGGGTGGCCCGGCCAGGACACCGTGCATTTTCGGGCGATACTGGCGGAAATTGTGGCCTTCCATTCGGCGCGGCGAGTAGTTGAGGCCAAGCCGAGGCAACCGGGATTGAGTCTGCCGCTATCCAGCCTCTACAGGGAGCACATGCAGCTGGAACAAAAATGCTTGCAGCGTATTCATTCGGTCCTGGTGCGGGAGGCTGAGATTTCTGAGGTCGCGGCAGAAGTGGACGGAATCCGTGCTTGAAAACCCCGCAAGGGGAACTGAAGAGATTTGTGACGGGCGACTTCCAGCCGGTGTCCCGCCAGCTGGTCGGGGAGACCACAGCGGTGTCAGCAAACGCCATCGTGCGGCTGAAGGTCCAGTGGCCCGTAGTGTATGCGACATTGCGGCAATGCAAACTCGAAGAGCGTCGCTGCGCCTATTGCTGGGCCGATGGGATCCCAGCTCGGTGCAGGCCGGGTAGAATGCCACGAGCGCAGTGTGCGATCGGAATTATCCGTCGCTGACGTTCGCCATCTGTCGCGGAATCCAGCCCGACAGGAGCTCGAACAGCTCGTCGCTG
>DAINCT010000379.1:0-4464 GCA_036732245.1 Chloroflexota bacterium
CTTCCAGGCGGTGACGCCTGACGCGAAGAGCAAGACACACTTCGTGCTGGTCGACTGCGTCGGCGTCACCGAACAAGACTTTGGCGACTCACAGCCCCTTGAGCGCAAACGCACCGTCTCGTTCGAAAAGCTGCTGGACGCGGTCGCCTTCGGCAATACCGAGCAGGACGTGCTCTCCTCGATCGCGGGGCGGCTGGCGCGGCTCGACGGCCGGCTCGGCAAACCGGATCGGGAGGCGCTGGCGCAGGCGGCCGGCGGGCTGACGCTTCAGCAGATCGCGGGCGACATCCTCGCGGCGCTGGACGCGGACCTCCAGGTCGAAGCCGCCCGAGTCGCCGCCGGCCTGCCGGAAAGCGCGGAGCCGGACGAAGCGCAGCTTGCGGCGGCGCGGGCGGAGTTACTGCGGACGGCGGCGTTGCCGCTCGCCTCGAACCCGACGCTGCGGCGGGCGATCGTCGAGGCGCAGCAGCGCTTCGAGCAGACGATCGACACGATCAGCAAAGACGACGTGCTGGAGGCGGGCTATTCCGCGGAAGCGCGGGAGCGGGCGCACGGCGTCGTGCGATCGTTCGAGCAGTTCATCGAGGAGAACCGCGACGAGATCACGGCGCTGCAGGTGCTGTATAGCCGCCCGTACGGGCAACGGCTGCGCTTCGCCGACATCAAGGCGCTAGCCCAGGCGATCGAGGCGCCGCCGCGGTCGTTGACGCCGGAAAGAGTATGGCAGGCGTACGAGGCGCTGGAGCGATCGAAAGTGCGCGGCTCGGGCGGCCGCATGCTGACCGACATGGTCTCGCTGGTCCGTTTCGCCGTCCACCAGGAGGATATGCTGGTTCCCTATGCCGACCAGGTGCGCGACCGTTTCGCTGCCTGGCTCCGGCAGCAGGAGTCGTCAGGCCGCCGCTTCACCCCTGATCAGCGCGAGTGGCTGCAAATGATGCGCGACCACATCGCCGCGAGCCTGCGCATCGAGATGGACGACTTCGATGAAGTGCCATTCACGCAGCACGGCGGTCGCGGCGGCGTCTACAACGCCTTCGGTCCCGCGCTCGCGCCCCTGCTCGAAGAACTCAACGAGGTGCTGGCGGCGTGACCGAACAGACGGTACCCCTGCCGCCTGGCTGGGTGGCCGCGACTGTGGGTGACACTGCGACCTACATTAATGGCTTGGCATTTAAGCCATCCGACTGGGTCGACGAGGGGTATCCCATAATTCGCATCCAGAACCTCACGGACGAGTCTAAACCGCTAAATCGAACGCTACGAACCGTTGACGCATCTTACTTAGTAAAATCAGGTGACATTCTCGTTAGCTGGTCCGCGACCCTCGATGCCTTCACTTGGAAACGCGAAACTGCAATTCTCAACCAACACATCTTCAAGGTCGTCCCGAACGAGACGGTAGTGGGGCGTCCATTCCTCTATTATCTTCTTTGCCATACCATCTCAGCGCTTAGGGCATCGGCTCACCTGCATGGCTCGACTATGAGTCACATCAACCGTGGCCCCTTCCTAGGGTTTACCGTTTCGCTGGCTCCCCTCAACGAGCAGATACGAATTGTCAGCGCAATTGACACTCATTTCACGCGGCTGGATGTGGCGGTGGCGGCGCTGCGGCGGACGCGGACGAACCTGAAGCGCTACCGCGCCGCCGTGCTGAAAGCCGCCTGCGAGGGCCGCCTGGTGCCCACCGAGGCCGCGCTTGCCTGCACCGAGGGCCGCGACTACGAGAGCGGCGAGCACCTGCTGGCCCGCATCCTTGCCGAGCGCCGCGCCCGCTGGGAGGCTGTGCAGCAAGAGAGGTTCGCAAAGTCCGGCAAGCAGCCGCCCTTCAACTGGCGCGCGAAGTACGAGGAACCGGCGGCGCCGGATACGGGCGAACTGGCGGAGGGGTGGTGTTGGGCAAGTCTGGCACACCTCAAAGAGTTCTCGCTCTACGGCCCCCGGTTTTCGAGTGATGACTATTCCGCCGCTGGGAAGCTGGTCCTTCGCACGTCGGACATCTCCCAATCCGGTAGAGTGCGCACGGCATCAGCGCCCCGGCTGACTCTTTCAGATGCAGAATTCGCCAAGTACCGAGTTGATATCGGTGATCTGCTTATCACACGGACTGGCAGCCTCGGAACGCTCGCCGTCTTTGACGACGATGTAGAAGCTATTCCGGGGGCGTATTTAATCCAGTACCGGCTTATAGCACCGGTAGTAACAAGTTGGTACATTTTCTATTTTCTCAAGAGCCCCGTCGGGCAAGGACATCTCGTCGGTGGAGGCGCAGGGGTCGGCAGACCGAATCTAAATGCTCCTACTATCGAGGCAGTACCGGTGCCTCTTCCTCCCCTCGCCGAACAGCAACGCATCGTTGCCGAGGTTGAACGCCGGCTCTCGGTCGTGGATCAGATGGAGGCCGCGGTTGGTTCAGGGCTGAAACGGGCGGAGCGGTTGCGGCAGGCAATTCTGAAGCGGGCGTTCGAGGGGCGGCTGGTGCCGCAGGACCCGAACGACGAGCCGGCTTCGGTGCTGCTGGAGCGGATTCGGGCGGAGCGAGGGACGGTGGAGGCGGGGGCGAAAAAGCGGGGACGGAACAGAACCGCGGATGCCAGGCAACAGATCCTACCCGTGTAGTCGCGGTCAGGATTACGCCTATGCCTGCGGGTGCTGGAGTGACATGCCTACATTTGAAGCTCACGATCGCTTCTGGCGCGAGTACGAATGCCTGCGTGACGACCAGCAGGACGCATTCAACCAGGCGCTACGAGAATTCATTAGCGTGCTGCGCGACTGGGAGCGGGAACGGCGACCTGGAAATCCGATTTTCCCTCAGCGCTTAGGGATCACTGCGATGGTCAAGCAGCGAAACATTAAGGAATTTGCCTGGGCAGGCGATGGACGATGCACCTGGGAATACGGCACACCGCAGATTCCGGATAAGTTCCACGTCATCTGGCGCAGGATCGGGACGCACGCGATCTACAAGGATCCGTTAGCAAAGTGCTACTCGGGGCGCTTTGCCCACCGGTCCAATGCCGCTTCGAACTCCTGTTCGTTCTCGAAGATCTCGTTGGCGATCGGGGTTGGGGCGCCTTTATGGTACGCCGCAAGGGCCTGCCCATCCTCCGAATTGAGATCAATGTCATCGATGATGGGCAGCGTATAACCCTTCGATCGGCTCACACCTACCCAGTCTTCCAGCCGGGCGTATAGGTCGGCACCCAACTCTAGTTGATCGGTGCCAAAGGCTACGACCCCAAATGCTTCGGGAATTGTGGCAGCCATAGTGCCATCATCGAGTCGTTCCACCAGCGCGCGCTTCATGGCCGCATGGATAAACGCATTAACAATTGTCGGCAACCGCATTGCGGGCTCCTTATTAACCTAGTATGCACCACCCTGCAAAATGTCGACAATGACGGGCGGCGTTATCCGTTACGCCAGCTTCATACTCCGGGTGTCGAACCGTCATTCAGGATCTGAAGTCTTCGGCTGGGCGTCCTCCCGCTCCCGGCGCCAGAGCCGATTGCTCTACGTTCGCTCGATAGCATCTTGTCGCGCTCTCGGTACTTGATTTTGTGGGCGGGCGGGACGAGCGGCGGACGGGGACGTCAAGAAGCGGCGATGGCAACGGACGGCACGCACTTAGCAGCTAATAGTCCGCACCGCCAGCTTGCCGGTTATGGCAAAGCGGGTGCATCCTGTGCGTGGGGGAATGGAGATCACATCATGGCAAATCAGCCGGTAGCGGACGCCGATGCACTGGATCGGGATGTGCGCCTCTTCGTCTTCGGCCAGGCCGCGGACACCGCCCGGATCCCTATTCCGACCGAGATCGCCGCGGGACTCGGGCGGTCGCAGACCGAAGTCGAGGAGTCACTTCGACGGCTCGCAGCGGGACGGGTGCTGACTTTCGCGCCGAACTCGCTCAATATCTGGGCAGCAAATCCATTTTGCGCCGTTCCGACCAACTTTCGCGTAGAGGCACTGGGACACACCTACTGGGGCATCTGCATCTTGGACGCGCTTGGTATCCCTGCCGCGCTGGATGCGGATGCGACAGTCGCCGCCCTGTGTGGCGATTGCAACGACGAGATCGTTCTGGAGATCAAAGGCGGTCAGCTGGCTACGGGCGACGGCACCGTGCATTTTGGCGTCCCGGCGGCCAAGTGGTGGGAGAATATTGGCTTCACCTGATCCACCATGCTGATCTTCCGGTCGGAAGCACATGTCGAGCGGTGGCGCTCGTTCCGGGGCTTGCCGCCGGGTGGCACGATGTCCACGCAGCAGTGCTGGCAGCTGGCCAAAGCCTGGTCCGGGGATAGGTTGAGTCCCGACTGGCGCCGGAGGACGCCGGACGAGGCCGAGGCGATTTTTGCCGCCGTCGGACTGACCGGGGCGTTCTGGAACATCCGAGGCTAGCCGACCGGCCGTGGCAGGCTTGCCTGTTATAGTACGCGGGCTGCACACTGTGCG
>DAINCT010000380.1:0-4456 GCA_036732245.1 Chloroflexota bacterium
CAGCGGAACAAGCAGCGGGTCCCGACGTTACGACCATGTACCGTGACATGGTTCGGATTCGACGGTTTGAGGAGACGGTGCAAGGGCTCTTCATGCAGTCGCTGGTGTCGGGGACCACGCACCTGGCACAGGGTCAGGAGGCCGTGGCAGTCGGTGTGGCGCAGGCGCTGCGTCCCGACGATTACTCAACATATACCTACCGCGGGCACCATCATGCGCTGGCCCGAGGACTGGATCTCGAGGCCGCCTTTGCCGAGTTGTTAGGTCGCGCTACGGGCATCAATCACGGCAAAGGCGGCTCCATGCATCTGACCGATGCACGGCTCGGCCTGTACGGATCGTTCGCGATTGTCGGGGCAGGCCTACCGGTCGCGGTTGGACTGGGACGTGCGGCCCAGTTGCGAAAGGATGGACGGATCTCGGCGACCTTCTTTGGCGATGGAGCCACCAATATCGGGGCGTTTCACGAGGCTATGAACCTGGCGTCGGTCTGGAAGGCGCCGGTCCTGTTCGTGTGCGAGAACAATCTGTATGGGGAATACAGCTCGCTCCGCAGCACCACACCGGTGGAGGATCTGGCTGTACGGGCCTCGGCGTATGCCATGCGCGCACAGATCGTGGACGGGAACGACGTGCTTGCGGTGTACGAGTCGGCGCGGGAAGCTGCGGCCCTGGCCCGGGCCGGTGAGGGGCCGACCTTTCTGGAGTACAAGACGTACCGGCATCGGGGGCACTCACGGAGCGACCCAGGCAAGTATCGTCCGGACGAAGAGGTGAACGCCTGGCTGGCCCGTGACCCACTCATCATCGCTCGACGCAGGTTGATCGATACCGGCGCCTCCGATGAATCCGAGCTTGACCGCATCGAGGCCGAGGTTGGGGCCGAGGTGGAAGCCGCGGTGGAACGGGCCAAGTCGGCTCCATGGCCGGAACTGAGCGAGGTGACCACCGATGTCTACGCCTGAGACCGTCACCTACCGCGAGGCCATCAACCGTGCCCTGCGCGATGCCATGCAGGCGGACGAGAATGTGATCTTGCTGGGTGAGGATATCGGGGCGGCGGGTGGCACGTTTAAGCTCACGGAGGGCCTGCAGGAGGTGTTCGGTCCTGATCGTGTGATGGACACACCGATCTCAGAGACCGGATTCGTCGGCGCCTCCATCGGCCTGGCTCTCGCCGGATTCCGACCGGTGGCCGAGATGATGTTCTCGGACTTCGCGGCGGTGGCTTTCGACCAGATCGTGAATGAGGCGCCCAAGTACCTATTCATGTCGGCCGGCCAGATGAACGTGCCCCTGGTCATTCGGTGCACCGGCGGTGGTGGTCTCCGCTTTGGGGCGCAGCATTCTGCGACCACGGAGTCGTGGTATCTGACGATTCCCGGGCTGAAAGTGGTGGCCGCAGCGACTCCACAGGACGCGTACGGGCTGATGCTGAGCGCGATCGCCGATCCGAACCCGGTGGTGTATCTGGAACACAAGAAGCTGATGGGCAGTACCGGACCGCTCGATCCCTCTGAGGGTCCGGTTCCCCTGGGCAAAGCGCGTGTCCTCCGCTCCGGTGAGGATGTCACGCTGGTGGCCACGCTGGCCATGGTGCCCGTCGCGCTGGAAGCGGCCGAGCGGTTGGCCGGCGAGGGGGTGGAGGCGGAGGTCATCGACCTGCGCTCGCTCCTGCCGTTTGACGGGGAGACCGTGGTTGAGAGCGTGCGGCGCACCGGCCGGTTGATCACGATTGAAGAGCAACCGGTGTATGGGGGATGGGGCAGCAGCGTCGCGGCCGAGGTGGTGGATAAGGCGTTTGACTACCTGGATTATCCGCCACTGCGACTCGGTACTCCGGCCGCTCCCATCGCGTTCAGCCCGGTATTGGAAGATGCCGCCATTCCATCGGTCGAGCGCGTGGTGGAAGCTGTGAGGACAGTGCGAGGCGCATGATCGAAACAGCGCGCAGCGCAGCGCCCATCACCCGGATCGAAACGATCGCGGTGCGTGTGCCGCTCGATCGGGTGTATCGCGGCAGCTACTATTCCATGCGCAATCGCTGCACCATCATTACCCGCGTCTACACGACCGATGGCGCCATGGGCGAGTCGTATAACGGCGACGCCGATGAAGAGCAGGCGCAGGTGCTGAGCATCATCGGCGATGAGATCACGCCACTGCTGCAGGGGACCGATGCCTGGCAGGTGGAGTGCTGCTGGCAGCAGATGCTGCCGGTGACGTACAACATCCTGCGCGACCGCACCCTGGCGTTGCAGGCGATGGCCTGCGTGGACAGCGCCATCTGGGACCTGATCGGCAAGATGATGGGACAGCCGCTGTCTCGAGTCTGGGGCGCATACGCCGACGCGCTGCCCCTCATCGTCATCGGCGGTTACTACTCCGACGATCCCAGTGCGATCGATCGGGAGGCTGAGCGGTACCGGGAGATGGGAGTCGGCGGATGCAAGTTCAAGGTGGGTGGACGCTCGCCCGAAGAGGACGCCGAGCGGACGCGCCGCCTGCGGGCAGCGGTTGGGCCGGACTTCATCATCACGGTCGATGCCAATCAGGGGTACCGTCTGCGCGATGCCATCCGCTTCGCCGAGCTCACCCGCGGATACGATCTGGTCTGGTTCGAGGAGCCGTGCGGCTGGATGCACGATCGGACTTCCATGCGGGATGTACGGATGATCACCGGCGTGCCGACCTGTGCGGGCCAGAGCGAGACAACTCCCAACGGCATCAAAGAGCTGATGCTCACCGGCTCTATCGACGTGTGCAACTTCGATGCCTCCTGGAGTGGGGGGCCGTCTCAGTGGCGCCGAATAGCAGGTATGGCGTCGGTCTTCGGAGTCCGCATGGCCCACCACGAGGAACCGCAGATTTCGGCGCAGCTCCTGGCCAGTACCCACGTCGGCACCTTCGTGGAGACGTTCCTGCCGGAGCGCGATCCCATCTTCTGGAACATGATTGCGAACCGGCCGGCGCTCGAGGGCGGCATGTATCCGATTCCGCCGGGACCGGGTTGGGGACTTACCCTCGACGAAGACTGGATCGCAAAGTACCGCGCGGATGCGAACTAGGTGATGCTGAGCTAGACGCATATGTATAAATCGAAGCAGGATTGGGGTCGTAGGGCAGCACCGGGAAGCAGTGTGCGGCCGCCTGGGCACTCGCACTGGACCCCATCTTCCCTCGGAACACGAGGCGGCGGGCCACTGCGCTGCGGCGCGGGCCTGCCCTACCGGAGGACGACGAGGGGCAACGTCTCCTTTAGATCGATGCGCATGGGTGATTCTGAGCTAGACGCGGGAGGTTGAGATGCCAAAGGCGAGAATTTCAGTCATAGGGGCGGGTTGGTGGGCAACGCAACATCATTTGCCCAGTCTTCTCTCGTACCCGTCGGCCGAGGTCGTGGCGGTCGTCGACAAGGATCCGGCGAAGCTCCAGGCGGTGAAGGAGCACTTCGGCATCGACAGCCTGTACACCGATCACCAGGAAATGCTGCGGACCGTCAAGCCGGACGGTGCGGTCGTGGCGCTGCCCCATGCGCTCCACTATCCGATCGGGAAGGACGTGCTGGACGCAGGCGTGAATCTCATGATGGAGAAGCCGTTCACGCTGAAGTCGGAAGACGCCTGGGATCTGGTGCGGCGAGCACGCGATCGCAATCTAATTCTGACCGTGGGCTACCCCTGGAACCACACGAGCCATGCCGCGGCGGCGCGTGAGGCAGTGACATCCGGCAGCATCGGCGAGATCCAGATGGTCTCCGGGCTGTTCGCTTCGATGGTGATCGAGTACTTCCGAGGCAACCCCGAGGCGTATCGCAGCTCCTTCAAATTCCCCGTTACCGGCCCCGGCGAGGACACGTACTCCAATCCGGCCCTGGCGGGCGGTGGTCAGGGGCATCTGCAGGTGACGCACCTGGCCGGTCTGATGTTGTGGGTCACGGGTCTACGTCCCGCCGAAGTCTTTGCCCTCATGGAAAAGTACGATCTCGAGGTCGATCTGGTCGATGCCATCGCGGTCCGCTTCGAGAACGGGGCCGTGGGCACGCTGGCCTCCGACGGCGCCATCGCGCCCGGGCAGCGGCAGGACCACGAAATCCGGATCTATGGCACCGAGGGATCGATCATCCTGACCCCGATACCGGGCACGCTGTCGATTCATTACACCAACGGCGAGGTGCGCGAGTTTCCCGACCTCGGGACGGCCGAGAGCTACCCGGAGTCCGCGACCTCCCGCAATCTGGTGGACATGATTCTGCAAGGAGCGGATACTCCGGCGCCCGGTACGGTGGGAGCCATCACGGTGGATCTGCTGGACGCGGCGTACCAATCGGCGGAGTCGGGTCAGAAGGTCGCGGTACAGCACCACGAGGCTGTTACCGTCGGTCGATAGAGAGGAAACGATGGAGCGAGTGTCATTTCTCCTGGAAATCAATCCGGGCAAGGAAGCGGAGTACAAA
>DAINCT010000381.1:0-4450 GCA_036732245.1 Chloroflexota bacterium
GACCTAACAACGACCGCAACTCTTTCTACACAGTGTGGGTCGGTGGATTATTACCCGCTCAACTCGGTTGCCCGGACGGTCGGGGTTGACCTCGATCGGATGCCGATAACGGTCAAAATCCTCCTGGAAAACATAATTCGTCTGCATGCCGCTGGATCGGCGCGCGAGGAAGCCCTTATGAAACTGGCGCGATGGGCGCCCGGAAGCTCCGTACGCGGCGAGTTTCCATTTCTGCCGGCCAGAGTGCTGCTGCAAGACTTCACGGGCGTGCCGGCCGTGGTCGATCTGGCCGCGATGCGTGCGGCCATGGATCGTCTCGGAGGTGATCCGGAACGGATTAATCCGCTCGCGCCGGCGGATTTGGTGATCGACCATTCAGTCCAGGTTGACATGTTTGGAACGACTCTCGCGTTTGACCGCAACGTGGCGCTCGAATACGAGCGAAATCGTGAGCGCTATACCCTCTTGCGCTGGGCTCAGCAAGCGTTCAATCAGTTCAGCGTGGTCCCGCCGGGAACCGGCATCTGCCATCAGGTCAATCTCGAATACCTGGCAAAGGTCGTTGCCACCCGCGAGCTGGACGGTACGACGGTCGCCATGCCGGATACCCTGGTTGGCACCGACTCGCACACCACCATGGTCAACGGCATGGGTGTGCTCGGCTGGGGCGTGGGTGGAATCGAGGCTGAAGCAGCCTTACTGGGTCAGCAGATGTATCTCCTGCTCCCCACGGTCGTTGGTTTTCGTTTCAATGGCCGGCTGCGGGAAGGCACCACGGCCACGGATCTGGTGCTCACGGTTACTCAGATGCTGCGCCGGCATGGCGTGGTTGGTAAGTTCGTCGAATATTGCGGCACCGGTTTGAGCCAATTGAGCGTGGGCGATCGTGCCACGCTCGCCAATATGTCGCCGGAATACGGTGCGACCGCCGGACTGTTCCCCGTGGATGCGGAGACACTTACCTACCTTCGTATGACGAACCGCGCCGCGGATCACATCGATCTGGTGGAACGGTACACCAAGGAGCAGGGACTCTTCCGCACGGACGATTCCCCGCTTCCCAACTTTACAGAGCTGTTGGAACTCGATCTGGACACGGTCGAGCCCAGTCTCGCCGGCCCACGTCGGCCTCAAGATCGCGTATCCCTCTCCGGAGTGCAGGAGAGTTTCCGATCGGCATATGCCAACAAATTCGACGAAGCCGGCATCCACACGCTCGAAGATAACGGCGGAGGGGTGGCAGTCGCCACCGCGCCCGCCAGACCCACGATCCATGTGCACGAGCACAGTCATGAGCACCTCGACCATGGCTCCGTGGTCATCGCCGCCATTACGAGCTGTACCAATACCTCCAACCCGTCAGTCATGGTGGCGGCCGGACTGCTGGCCAAGAAGGCCGTGGAACGTGGTCTCTCCGTGCAGCCCTCCGTCAAAACAAGCATGGCGCCGGGGTCGCGCGTCGTGACCGATTATCTCGAGAAAGCAGGTCTGCTTCCGTACCTGGAAGCGCTGCGCTTCCACGTCGTCGGATACGGCTGCACGACCTGTATCGGAAACAGCGGACCGCTGGCAGCGCCCATTTCGGAAGCTATTCAAGAGGACGATCTGGTGGTCGTATCGGTCTTGAGCGGTAATCGTAACTTCGAGGGCCGCATCCACCCGGAGGTACGGGCCAGCTACCTCGCTTCCCCACCCCTGGTCGTGGCCTACGCGCTGGCGGGCACCATCGACACCGACCTCAATGCCGATCCCATCGGCATTGATCCAGATGGAGAGCCCGTGTACTTGCGCGAGATCTGGCCGGCCCCGGACGAGATCCAGCGAGCGGTCCGCGCCGCCGTCACGCCCGACCTCTTTGCGCAACAGTACGCGCACGTGTTCGACGGAGACGAATACTGGACCGAGCTGCCCATTCCATCCGGCAACCTGTACGACTGGACTCCCGACTCAACGTACGTGCAGGAACCACCTTTCTTCCAGAATCTCTCGCCGGATCCTGCTCCCGTGGCGAACATTAGCGGCGCACGGCTGCTCGTCAAGCTGGGCGACTCGGTGACCACGGATCACATCTCACCGGCGGGTACGATCCCCAAGAGCAGCCCGGCAGGGCAATACCTCCTGGAGCACGGAGTCGAGCAGCGCGACTTCAATAGCTATGGAGCACGGCGCGGCAACCACGAAGTCATGATGCGTGGCACGTTCGGCAACATTCGACTGCGCAATGAGCTGACTCCAGAGAAAGAAGGGGATTGGACCATTCATCAGCCGGACGGCCAACTGATGCGCATTTTCGACGCCTCGGAGCGGTACCGAGCAGACGAGGTGCCACTCCTGGTCTTCGCCGGTAAAGAGTACGGGTCGGGGAGTTCGCGCGATTGGGCCGCGAAAGGACCGATGTTGTTGGGAGTCAAGGCCGTCATCGCCGAGAGCTACGAGCGGATTCATCGCAGCAACCTGGTTGCCATGGGCGTGCTGCCGTTGCAGTTCATCAACGGTCAAACGCGTGACAGTGTGAACGTGACGGACGGCGATACCTTCGACCTGAGTGGACTGGACGGAGGTCTGAAGCCCGGCGCTTCAATTACCGTGACCGCGCATCATCCGGACGGAACCGATACGACCTTCGACACGATTGCTCGCATCGATAGCGCCATCGAGGTGGAGTACTATACCCATGGTGGCGTCCTGCAGATGATGCTTCGGCGCCTCTTGCACGACCTCCGGGGCTAAATCCGACGAGGGGGACACGCTAAGCTCTCAGTATGCCGCGCTTCACTCGATTTTTCGTGGCGGTCGGTGTCGTGCTGGCCGTGGTCGCACTCGGTCTGACTGTTCATGAAACGACCTCGACGTCCGTGCACGCCTCGACCGCGCCTCCTCACACGGCGCGGTATCCAATCAAACACGTCATCATCATCGACAAAGAGAACCACTCGTTCGATAACCTCTTTGGGCGATTCCCCGGCGCGGATGGTACGACAGTCGCGCACATCGGAAACGTCGTGAGCCCGCTCAATCACACGCCGGATCACACGTTGCTCGACGTTGCGCACGCCGGCGACGCCGCTGCGTTTGCCGTCGACGGCGGCAAGATGGATCGCTTCGATCAACTTCCCGGCGCGATACAGGACGGCAAGGATATCGCCGACTCGCAGTACGCCCAATCGGATGTTCCGGCATATTGGTCCTATGCCCGCGCCTATACGCTCGACGACCACTTCTTTTCCACCATCATGGGACCGAGTTTTCCTAATCATCTGGTAACGATCGCCGCAAGCTCCGCCAATACCGTCGATAACCCTCGAGGGCAAACTCAGCACGCCTGGGGATGCGACGGTGGCAAGTATTCACTGGTCGACTCGATTGACCCGAATACGGGCCGACGTTACCTCACGAAACCGTGTTTCGACATTCCCACCATGGCCGACACGATGCAAAAGGCTCATGTGTCGTGGAAGTACTACGCTCCGGGCGCCTTTCACTCGGGATATATCTGGTCGGCTTTCGATGCGATCCGGCACATTCGGTACTCAAACCTCTGGAAAACCAACGTCCCGCCGGACACCAGTTTCATCAAGGACGTCAACGCAGGCAAGCTGCCGTCGGTGAGCTGGCTGGTGACCAACGAACAGTTAAGTGAGCACCCGCCATACAGCATGTGTGAAGGCGAGAACTGGACTGTGGACCAGATCAACGCCGTGATGAAGAGTAAATACTGGAACGATACGCTGATCGTCATGACCTGGGACGACTTTGGAGGCTTTTACGATCATGTGGCGCCGCCGAAGCTCGACTATCTCAGCCTTGGTCCGCGCGTTCCCGCCATCATGATCTCGCCGTATGCCCGGAAAGGATATGTCGACCACAGCACGTACGACTTCACGTCGATTTTGAGGTTCATTGAGGACGATTTTCGACTTCCCTCCCTGACCAGTCGCGATCGAAATGCCGACTCGGTTGTAGCATCCATGAACATGAAGCAGCAGCCACTCAAGCCGCTAATCCTGAAAACCCGGACCTGTACCACCGCCGACAAGACAATCCGCACCGGTGTGGCCGGAACATTCCTCAAGCTCATCACTCGCAAATACGATCGCGAGATGCTCGTGCGGCTCAAGGGCAGCAACATCGCAACCTTGCTCATCGGGCCCTCCGTAGCCATCAGAACGGCGGGCAGCCAGCCGGCGACCCTGGGAGACTTCCGGATCGGCGATCAAATCGTGGCTGCGGCGCGCCCGGACCCGCAACGCGCCCTGGTGTATGGGGCGGGCACGATCCATGATCTCGATCTTAAGCCGATCACGCGTGCTTCCGGGCTGATCGGCGATGTCGGTCAATTCGGCAGCACCATCAGTGCGCGCTTCGGCAAACAGACGCTTATTCTGGACATCGACAAGCGAACCCGCATCACGCTGCCACACAACAAGAAGGGAACGTTTGCCGACCTCGA
>DAINCT010000382.1:0-4443 GCA_036732245.1 Chloroflexota bacterium
CCTGGCCTTCTTCTCGCTCGAGGCGAGCCACCAGGTTGTGCAACATATCCTGCAATTTCATCTGCTGTGCGACTGCGAATTCGATCATTATTCCCCCAGTTAAGTATTTCGTCGTATCGGTTATTGAAGTACTCGCCCAGCATACGATGGAATACAAAGAGTGACAATTCTCCCAATGGGTACTCGTTTCGGATTAAAAGAGTATGACAGAGCATGGGCCTGATAACTCCGAACGACTACCATCCGTTCGACCCTGTGACGCTTCCGCGGATCCCCGATGAGTACGGCGATCCAACCGATGGCGTGGAGATCGAGGGCCTGCGCCAGGTCGGCAAGAAGACGCGAAACCTGCCGTATGTGCGGCTGCTCGAGCAAGTCGGCATGTACTGAGTGTTCCTTCGCGGTAAGACGTCAAAGGGCCCGCATCGCCGGGACTACGCACGGCGGCCCACGAAGGTGAGTGCCTCGCGCGCCAGCGTGTGCCACGTGCCCTCATCGTCACTCAGTACGGTCAGCCATTCTTTCATGGGTGTGCCCTTGCCGGCATCGAAGGGGCCGCCGGTTCCATCCTGGATGAGTGAGCTGACCCGGTCCCGCGGCAGCTTGACGACAAGATGGCCACGGGTGAGCATGGCGAAGATCGAACCCTTGGCCTTCAAAGCGCCCGATCCAAATCCGCGGCCACCACTCCCGTCCGGCAGCGTCACGCCTGGCTCGTGAGCGAATGCATCGACCAGTGCTTCGAAACGCTCCTCCGGTGCAACGGAGGCTGTGCGATGGATTGGATGGTCAGGCACGGTTGGTCTCCGCCAGTTTCGGAGGCACGGGGCGGCCGAGATACGCCGCCAGTCGGTCGATGGCGGCCGCGTCGTCCGACACTGTCTGGATCGGGCCAAAGGGGTGACCGGTGCGCGGCACCTCGGGAGCACTCGCGCCGCTGGAGAACGCAAGCGCTTCCACCGCGCGTTCTTCCGGAAATACGGGGCGTTGACCGGTGGCGTGGGCCAGGTCCCAGCCGTGAACCAGCAGTTCAGTGAGTCGGAGGTGAAAAAGCACGATCCCGGGAACCGTACCGATTGGGGCCTGGAAGATGCGCTCGAGCACGTCCGGTTCGCTAAAAGCAGCCAGCAGTTCGGCGCCCGCTCCGCGGTATGTCTCGAGTGGGTTCTCGCCCAGCTGATCGGTGTCGTGGAGTCTCCGCAGTTCCTCCCACGGCGGCGGCGGTTCGCCCCGCAGAGTGCGCGCGAACATTCGGTTCCCGACTACCAGGTGATTCGCCAGCGTTCGTACGTTCCACTCGGGGCACGGGGTCGCATTCGACCATTGGTCCCCGCGTATACCCGCTATGATGGCACCGGTCGCGTCCAGCGCCTGGCCGAGTCGATCTGTCGGTTCCAACGTCGTCATAGATTCCTCCAATCGCGCCCACTGGGGACCTGGGACGAGCACGGATTGTTTGGTGTGTGTTCAGTCTACAAATGGTAGACGCCTACGGCGTTGTCATGCAGTGCCATCTGGGCAAACGTGACGGCTTCGGCGGCATCCAGCTCGTCCGCCTCGACCATTTCACCCAGTACCTGGGAGAGACAGAGCCGCGCTCGCGTAGCGCCCAGCCAGTAGTGCTCAGGGATCATGGTGCCGTCGCTACTGCACAGCACTTTACTGACCGGAGCGGTACCGAGCACCGTGCGCAAAGCGTCGGATAGCAGGCCGCGGTTGAGCGGCGGTAGGGAGAACGCAACGTCGACATAGGCGTTGGGGTAAGCAGCAGCCAGGTAGGCTGCTTCGGCGGTGAAGGGGAAGCTTTCGTGCAGGAGGACGATGGGGGCGTTGGCGAATTCGCGTTGCTCGAAGAGGACACGCAGGTGCAACGGATTCGCGAGACGCAGGTCGAGATCGGGATCACCATATCCAGTGTGAAACTGCACGGGCATGGCGTGTTGAGCGGCATATTGTAGGGCCCGGAACACAAAGTGATCGATCAGCGGCTTCGAGGCCAGGCGAATCGGCGTTTCAAGTCCGCGACGCACGTCGGCAAACGCTCGCATCACCTCCCACTCGCGCACCGGCTCGATAGCGAGTCCGGTGCGGTAGGCGGCGATACTTTTCAGGGCCACAAAGCCGGCGTTTCTCGCGTCTTCAAGGGCTGCGTCGAAACGGGACTCCAGTTGCCCGACTGTGTTGCACCTGGGCATGATGCCTTCGAGGGTGGTCTCGAGGCGCAGGATGCGACCAACCCGCACGCCGAGCATTTCTCCCATCTCCGACGACGTGTAGGCGAGCTCGGGAGGTGGATATCCCTCATCCAGCAACAGAAAATCCAGACCCGCGTCCTGCACCAACCCGCGAGCATACGCCGGAAAATCCGCGGCCCGGCGGTAGGCCAGGAACGCGTCTTCATCCGGTGGCAATTGCAGGTAGGATGTGATTTGCCGCAGCGCCCACCGATACTGCACGCTCCATCCAACGTGGTCGCGCGCCAGAGTCGAGTCGTGCGCCTCCGAAAAGTTGGCGCGAAATGAGGGTCCGTCGTCTGGCTGTCGGCGTGACAGCGCGTGTGCGTGATTGTCGACCATCGCAATCCGGGAAAGGTCGACGGCGTTAGAGATACTCAAAGAGATTCCGTTGTTCCCAATCGGTCACGATGTCGCCCCACTCCGGTGTTCCATATTCGGGAATGGCCGCGCGCGCCTTGTTGACTTCGTGACGTTTCACCGCCAGGAAGAGCTGGATAAATTCGGCGCCGAGATATTCGCGCAGTACCGTGTCTTCTTCCAGCGCCTGGAGCGCCTCGTCGAGAGTTTTCGGTAACTTCGGCGCCGCTTCGTCGGCATATGCAATTGCTTCCGTGGGAGTCGGCGGTTCCAGCTCTCGCTGCAATCCATCGATGCCAGCAGCCAGCAGGCCGGCCGCAACAAGATAGGGGTTACTCGCCGCGCCGGGTGTCCGATTCTCGACATGCGTATCCTCGCCTCGACCGCCTTTGATGCGGATGGCTGCGGTGCGATCTTCATAGCCCCAGGTCGCGTTCATCGGCGCGAAACTGAACAGCTTGTACCGTTTCGCGCAGTTGACGGTGGGAGATACCAGCGCCGTCAGGGCGCCGGCATGAGATATTTGCCCCGCGATCCAGTGGCGCGCCAGGGTGGAGAGTCCGTCGCGGGCCGCCGGGTCATGAAAGGCATTGCTGCCATCGCTCTTCCGCCACAAACTGTGATGATAGTGGCCGCCGCTCGCGCTCGCACCCGCATACGGTTTGGTCATGAAACTGGCCATGTAGCTGTACTGCTGCGCCAGTTCTTTCAATCCGTTCTTGAAGGTAAACGCCTGGTCGGCCGCGGCCACGCCATCAGCCGGCGAGTAATTGATTTCCAGTTGTCCCGGTCCATATTCGGCATTGGAGGTAATCAGGTCGATGCCGGCAGCCGTCATGTGATCGAGCAGGTCCGTCATAAACGCGGGATCCCAGTTGTTGCGCAACGTCCAGAAGATTTGGATGCCGTCGAACACCGGCCGGCGCGATTCGGCGTCAGCCAGGTAGACCTCGTACTCGAAGCCGGACCGAACGATATAGCCCAATTCATCCACCCGCTGCAGCAAATTTCGGAGGAGCAGACGTGGACTTGCTAACGCGGGTGATCCGTCGTACCACGCAGGCTCGGCGAGGACACGCGCCGTTCCCGGCATCCATGGCACCGGTGCGAGCGTGTCGATGCTGGGCCAGAGCAGGTGATCCTGGAAATTGCGTTCGTCCATGTACCCCGTGCCGGGGGCAACGTCTGCCTGCAGATCGAGACCCAGGAGCCCGCCGAAGAAGTTGAGTCCGTGTTCCGCGAACTGTGTGAAATGCCTGGCTGGTACGGTCTTGCTGCGACTCATGCCGTGCAAGTCGGTCTGCTCGAATCGAACGTAGTCGTAGCCACCTTCCTCCAGGAAACGCACGCCATCTTCGATCGTCATTCCTTCTCCTTCCCAAGCGAGGAGCCGGGCGTTTCGACCGCCCGGCTCCCGTAACGACTGTTTCAGGCAGGCGCGCGCGTGGCCATTTCGGCCTCCGGTGGCAGGGGCTCGTGCCGGGCCGCCGCCCGGCCTACGAGATACAAGATTGGGGCGAATACGAGTGAGACGACTGACAGAATGAGCACGATTCGGAACCAATCGCCCTTGCCAAAGAGCTGAGTACTCCAGGGATTAGTGAACGTCACAACCGCGCCCCAGATGCAGGCCAGCATGCCCACTACCGAGGACAACACGAAGACGCTGGGGTTTGCTATCTTGCGCTGCTCGAACTCTACTTTGTAGCGGTTGATGATCACCAGCACGTCGACGAAGAGGAAAGCCATCGATAGCAACCAGATGACGGTAACGGCCGCTTGAAAGGCTAGATACGCTCGGCTCGCCAGGTCGGCCGCGCGGACCAGCTGTTCCATCGCAACGCCCGGA
>DAINCT010000383.1:0-1060 GCA_036732245.1 Chloroflexota bacterium
AGCAGGGCGTGCGCTTCGGCTTCGTCGGGCATCAACTCGACAAGGGAGCGGCCGAGGCGGATCGCCTCCGCCGAGAGGTCGACGCGGCCACCGCCCCAGCCTTCGTTGAAGATCAGGTAGATGACCGCGAGCACGGCGTCGAGCCGCTCGGGCAGCAGGTGGCCGGGCGGGACCGCGAAAGGTATGCGCGCGTCGCGGATCTTGTGCTTGGCGCGGGTCAGGCGCTTGCTCATCGTCTCGGACGGGACGAGGAACGCACGCGCGATCTCCTCGGTAGAGAGGCCGCCGAGCGTGCGCAGAGTGAGTCCGACCTGCGCGTCGAGTGCGAGCGCCGGATGGCAGCAGGTGAAGATCAGCTCGAGCCGCTCATCCGGGAACGTCGCCGTCTCGTCCATCGTCTCCTCCGATCTATCTCGCAGCTCCCGCTTCAGCTGCTCGGTCTTCGCCGCCAGCGTCCGCTCGCGCCGGATGCGGTCAACCGCGCGATTGCGAGCAGTGGCGATCAGCCAACCGGTCGGGTTCACGGGCTGACCGTCGCGCGGCCACCGTTCGGCAGCCAGCGCGAACGCTTCCTGTGCCGCGTCCTCGGCGAGCTCGATGTCGCCGAGAACGCCGACAAGCGTGGCGAGCACGCGTCCCCACTGATCGCGAAAGACGTCTTCAAGCACCCCTGAGCTCCTGCTCGAGCACAGGACGGACCTCGATCGCCGCTGTGACGTCGACCTCCTGCAGCTCGGAGGCGACAGCGAGTGCGCCGTCGAGGTTCTCGGCCTCGACCAGGATCAAGCCGGCGAGGAACTCCTTGCTGTCAACGAACGGGCCGTCGGTCAAGAGCACCTTTCGCGACTCGAGCCTGAGGGTCGTCGCCGACTCGGCCGGCTGCAGACGGACCCAGCCGCTCACATCGGGCCGCTCCAGGACCTCGGCGACAGCGGGGTGCATCTCGCGTGGCCGGCGTTCCCCGGCCGTCCCCGCCTTGGTGTAATTCAGCAGTACGTACTTCATCTGCGCTCCCTTCTCGAGCTGCCGGTTTCTCCCTTAGACGAACACTCGCTGCACA
>DAINCT010000383.1:1070-4442 GCA_036732245.1 Chloroflexota bacterium
CGGCCGCCCAGACGGACACCTCGGCGGTTTCTCGATCGCCGTGTCCGTTTGGGCGTCGACTGTTCGTCATCAGATCAAAGGGCCGGAACCGCGCCGGCCGCGACCGAAAGGATGCAGGCGATGACTAATTACGTGTTCGCGTACAGCGGCGGCAAAGGTGTGGCCGCCGACGAGGCCGAGCGCAACGCGCAGTATGCCAAGTGGGGTCAGTGGTTCGGAGAGCTCGGTTCGGCCGTCGTCGACGGCGGCGCCGCGACCGGGACCGCGAAGACGGTCGGCCCGGGCGGCTCGGTCAGTGATGGCGGCTCGCGTGGCCTGACCGGCTACTCGATCGTGTCGGCCGACAGCCTCGATTCGGCGGTCGAGCTCGCGAAGGGCTGCCCGGTCCTCGAAATCGGCGGCGCAGTCGACGTCTACGAAGCGATCGCGATGTAGCAGGCGCACGGGGCGGCGGATCGCCTTGGACTCCGTTGCTCTGGTGTGGGTCAACGGCGGCCGGGTGGTCGGCCAGTGGGCTCAGCCAGAGAGCTGGATGAATCGAACCTTCGAAATGGCAGTTCCCGCAGTGCCTCACGCTCCTGCTCCCAGGCTGCCGCTCGTCGTTCCCGATCACGCGCACACCAGGTGAGCAGATGCGTGTTGAGTGCGTCCCAGGCCACTGCCCTCTGCGCAGAACAACCATCGCCGGCGCAATGCCGCCTGTATCGAGCCGCACACCTTGCCCTACAGGAAGCGATAGAGGCTATCCGGCCGGGCGTTCCCTGCGGAGAGATCGATGCCATCGCCCGCCGTGTCATTCGGGAGGAAGGTCTGGAGCGATAGGCTGCGCCGTGGGCGATTGGTCATCAACTCGGCTATGGACTGCACGGCTCACCGGTGCTCGGCCCCGGGGTCGATACTCCCCTGCAGGCCGGCATGGTCGTCAACATTGAACCCGCCCTGTACACACCGAGCGAACCACAGGTGGGCGGGGTCGAGCTGGAAGATACGGTGCTGGTGACCGAAGAGGGAAGCGAGCGGCTCACCGACTTCCCATACGACGAGCAGCTGTCGCAGTGGATAGGGTGACAAACCCAGTACTATCCCAATTTTTTGGCGACGATTTTATCAAAATATCGGCAAATCGCCTATGTCCGGCCAATCGATCAGCAAAAGTACAATCCCGCCTGATCTACTGCATCATCGAATCGTGCCGACTTAGCGAAGGTGGCGCTTAAACTCTTCCACGGATACCCCCGAAACCTCAAGAATTCCCTTGAGCGTCCAGCGCGGCACTTCCGTTTTGCTCAGCGGTATTACAGCGATCCATGTCCGACCTGTTTCGTCCCGACGGGCCATGGACAGATGCGTCTTGCCGCAGTGGTCGTCTACGAAACCAGCACGTCGGAACGCTTTAATGATTCGATCACTTGAACAAAGCGGTACTTGGCTCACGCCACGCTAGCAGGTAGTCGGATGGTGTCCGAGTGAACGTACTCGAACGGCCGGACTGGAACATTGCGCTCGGCTCCGTCCGGATGGGGTTCGCCAGTCAAGATGGCAATCCCTCGTTCGGCAAATACCCGTGCACGTTCCCCATGACGCTCCAGGGAGTTCAAGTACAGCAAGGCTGCATCTGCGATAGCGTCAAACGCCTCTCCAACTGAGTCACCACACGTCCGCACACCCAACTCAAGACACTCAGCGCCGAATTGTCCATCCTCCTCAGGATGGACACGGTACGTCACCAAGATGTACCCGAGATCCTCGTGTTCAAAGGTTCCCGTAGTGCCTATGTCCACTTTTTCTTCTCCCACATCCCAAGAAAGACGAGTATCTTCCGCCATCTCGCTTCCTCGAGAGTCCCATACACCCCAGTGTACGCTGTGCGGACTCGCATCCAGTGGGATATAGGATATCGTCTCAGCGTTCACGTGTCTATAGAGCTTTCGACCGAACCTTAGATTTAGGATGCAGTTGCGATGCACAATCGCTCTCTTGGAGACCTCGACTTCCGGTACAAGCATCCCCTCTCCTGGCGCAGCGGGAATCCTTCATCGCTACCCGTAGTACCTGGGTTTTTCACCCTGCTCATACGATGAGAAGTTGTTGAAATAGACCATTGGTAAAGAAAGGCGCGACTCCATGTCTCTATCAGGTCCGGAAAGACAACTCCTCCAGGAAATCTCGATCGATCGAATGATGGAGACCACGCGCACTATCGCGCAGTGGGTCCGTCTTTCGGGCAGCGAGGACGAGCTACGGGCCGTCGGGTATGTACGCTCGCTGCTGGACGGATATGGTTTCGAAACCGAGGTCATCATGCATGACGCGTACATCAGCCTGCCCGGGGAGGCATCGATTGTTCTGGCCGATGGAGCGTCGATCAGATGCATCACACATTCATTCGGTGCATCGACCGATCGGGAAGGACTGACAGGAGAGGTGGTTGACTGCGCTGAAGACGGCCTGGAGACAGCTCGGGGCCAGGTAGCACTGCTGGACGGACTGGCAATGCCCGGACGGGTGAAAGAGGGTGAGGCCGGAGGAGCCGTCGCGCAGATCTATGTGAACGGACCTCTGACCCACGAAATGATTGTTTCGCCCGTCTGGGGGAGCCCTGATCCGGAGAAACGTGCCCAGCTTCCCTGTACACCAATCCTCTCGGTGACCGACGAGGGCGGGGTTGCCATCCGTGCCGCGATTGAGCAGGGTGAGAGCCGAATGCGGATTCACGCACAGGTCGAGACCGGTTGGCGCCAGACACCCATCCTGATCGCATCCCTCCCGGTTCGTGGAAATGACGAATTCGTTCTCTTTAGCGGTCACATCGACTCCTGGCACCACGGAGCGATGGATAATGGTTCTGCGAACGCCGCCATGATCGAGGTTGCCCGTCTCATGGCCGGCCGGCGAGAGAGCCTCCGCCGTGGTTTGCGCCTGGCCTTCTGGTCGGGTCATTCGCACGGTCGATACTCAGGCTCCGCCTGGTATGCGGATAATTACTGGCTCGATCTGCATCGAAACTGCATCGCGCATGTCAACGTCGATTCACTGGGGGGCCGGGGAGCGACGGTGCTCAGCGAGGCAATCGCATCGGCCTCCACCCGCGAGCTCGGGGCGGAGGTGGTCGAAGAGATTGCGGACACGGAATTTCATGGAGGGCGCGTCGGACGATCGGGCGATCAATCGTTTGTGGGTCTTGGTG
Organism: Chloroflexota bacterium; assembly: GCA_036732245.1. Classification (GTDB taxonomy): domain Bacteria; phylum Chloroflexota; class UBA5177; order UBA5177; family UBA5177; genus JANWJD01. The sequence continues at coordinate 4,258 of DAINCT010000383.1, forward strand.
TCCCTTCCCTCTGGATGACCCTCTCTGAGCAGCCGCCCTCACAGGACCCAACCTCAGTCGCCTTTGGTCAACTCGTGGGAACCGGACGCACCGGCGGGCTCGGGTGGTGGTGGCACACGACGGAGGACACGATTGACAAAATCGATCGGGATCTTCTGCTGCGTGATGCGCAAATCTACCTGGCC
>DAINCT010000384.1:0-4437 GCA_036732245.1 Chloroflexota bacterium
CGGCCTTTCTATTCGGCTGGGCCGAGCTCGTGCTCATCCGCGCCGCCGCGCTCGGGGCGATCTCCACGACGTTTTCCGAATACTTCATTCGCGTTCTCGGCTACGATCCGCGAGTGGCGCCGTATAGCAAATATGTCCACTACGTCGCGGCAGCGGCAATTCTTCTCACTGCGACCTTCAACTACGTAGGCATCAAGTGGGGCGCGCTGGTCCAGAACATCACGACGCTGGCGAAGACCGGCGCGCTGGTGGTGATCATAGTCCTCGCAATCGTGATTGGACTGCCACGGACGGGAGGTCACTTCACGCCCGCAGTCCCGGCCGGAAGTTTCTCCTTCGCGCGCTTTGGGCTGGCTCTCGTGTCGGTGCTCTGGGTCTACGACGGTTGGGCCGATGTGAGCTTCGTGGGCGGTGAAGTAAAAGATCCCGAGAAAAATCTTCCGCGTGTTCTCATCTACGGGACTCTCATCATCATCGCCCTCTATCTCCTGGCCAACGTCGCGTATCTCGCGGTGTTGCCTGTGGAGGAGATCCGCCACTCGAAGCTGGTCGCCGCCGACGTTGCCGAGAGGCTGATGGGCACGGCCGGGGTCGCGTTTGTTTCCGCGGCCGTCATGGTCTCGACTTTTGGCACTCTCAATGGATCGGTGATGACCGGCTCGCGAATCCTCTTTGCGATGGCGGCCGACGGGCTGCTCTTCAAGGCGATAGCGAAGGTCCACAGCAGATTTCAGACGCCCGGAGTCGCGATCGCGCTCGAAGCGGGGCTCGGCGTGGTCTTTGTGCTTCTCGGGACCTTCGAGCAGCTGGCCGATACCTTCGTCACGGCCATCGTTCCTTTCTACGCCCTTGCCGTGGCCGCAGTTTTCGTCCTTCGTAGGCGGGCCGGATACCGGCCGCCGTTCAGGGTACCGGGTTATCCTGTAGTTCCGGCGATCTTCATAGTCGCGACGGTCCTTCTCCTCGGAAATGCCATCATCGACCCGAGCAGTCGTTGGCCGACCCTTGGGGTGCTAGGGGTCATCCTTCTGGGTATTCCGATCTTTTTTCTCGCCGGACGCGGTGCGAGCAGCGCCGTGACCTGATTGTGATTTCTTTTTGCTTGACCCCGTGAGCTTCCGAAGCGTAGGTTATCGCTCTCCTTCATCAACCAACAATAATGATCAAGAATCGTCTATCCTTTCTCTCCGCCATCGCGTTGACGCTTTTTTGTTCGTCCACGATCCCACTCTTCGGACAGGGCATCACCACTGGCGCTATCAGTGGAACCGTTACCGGTCCGGGAGGAGAGCCCATTGAAGGCGCTCAGGTCCAAATATCGAATCGCTCCACTGGGTTCACTGCCAATGGAATCACCCGTGCGGGCGGCACGTACTTCGTTCAAGGTCTGGAGGTAGGCGGCCCTTATTCGGTAGCGGTTCGCCGCATTGGGTACGAGCCACGGACGCGCGATAACCTTACAGTCGGGCTGAGCAGTACCAGCCGCGCCGACTTCAACCTCGCCCAACAGGCAACGACACTCAGCGAGGTGGTCGTACGCGCCGAGAAATCGGCAGATATCTCCCCCTCCGCAACCGGTACCAAGACGACCGTATCGGACACGGTCATCCAGCGCCTCGCGACCGCGACTCGCAACCTGACGGACTTCATCAAGATTGCGCCCCAGGTCTCGCAGTCGGGCCCCGGCTACTCCGGCGGTGGAATGTCGAACCGCATGAACAACGTCCAGATCGACGGCGCCAGCGAGCGCGACGTATTCGGACTCGGCTCAACGGGCCAGCCCGGTGGTCAGATCAGCGCCAAGGCGATTTCGATCGAGGCGGTGAAAGAGTACCAGGTTCTTCTCGCGCCGTTCGATGTCCGGCAGGGAAACTTCGGTGGTCTCCTCCTGAACGCGGTTACCAAGAGCGGAACCAACGATTTCCACGGCTCCGCCTTCACGTATTTCCGCAACCAGGACTACGGTCGGAACGTCCCGACTTTGCGCGCCACTCCCTTCGATAGACGTCAGTCCGGCTTCTCGCTGGGTGGACCGATCATCAGGAACAGGCTTCAGTTCTTCACCGCCAACGAGTGGCAGACCGAAAACTCGCCGGTGACCGGGCCGTATCTGGGGCAGCCGGCCAGCGCGGGGGTCGCCTTCCCGGTTTCAGCCGCTGACGCCGCCCGTTTTGAATCGATCCTCCAGACCACGTACGGCTACAACGTCGGAACGGCTGGTGCGTTCAACACCACGACCCCGATGAAGAACCTTTTCGGTCGGCTCGACTTTCAGTTGAGCGACGCAAACCGACTTGTGTTCCGCTACAACTTCAACGACGCGACCAACGACGGACGCCAGCAGAACGGTCGCATTGCAACGCGTGCCGTCTATTCCACGAACTTCCACAAGCTCAATAGCAAGAAGAGCGCTCCTGTTCTCCAGCTCTTTTCGAACTTCGGTAACGGTTGGAGCAATGAGGCGTTCGCCGGAGCAACGATCGTCAGGGATCGGCGCGTCTCTCCAAGCACGTTCCCCCAGATCTCGGTTACGCAAGTGCCGAACATCGGCGGTGGAACCGCGACCCTGCTCGGGGGCACCGACCAGTTCTCGCAGGGCAACGAGGGTGACTTTGACACCTTCGAGTTCACCGACAACCTCAGCATCCCGCGCGGGAACCACAATTTTGTCGTCGGCACCCGCTTCGAGCTGGTCAAGATTCGCAACCTGTTCACCCAGAGCTCGTACGGCGTCTGGGGCTTCAGAACGCTCGACAGTCTCCAGGCGGGCAACCCCCAGACGTTCCGCAAGGCGTTCATCCTCGACCAGGGCGGCAACGTCTATTTCGACGCCACCCAGACCGCGCTCTACGCGCAGGATCAGTGGACGGCGACGCCGCGTCTTACCCTCACGTTTGGCGGCCGTTTCGACATTGGGCACGTCCGCACGCCGAACAGCTACGCGCCCGCGGTCGACACGGCCTATGGTCCTCACCAGACGACGACCGGCGCTGTGCAGTTCTCACCACGCTTCGGATTCAACTGGGATGTGACCGGCAATCAGGTCAACCAGCTCCGTGGAGGAGTCGGTCTGTTCGTCGGAGTTCCACCATACGTCTGGATCGAGAACGCGTACATCCAAAACGGTCGTATCATCACCTTCCTGAATTGCACCACCGCGACGACGCCCGCTCCGGCGTTCTCCGTGGATCCATCGGGGATTCAGACCTGCCGCAACGGCGCTGGCAGCAAGCCGATCGGCGACCTCAGCTTCGTCAGCAAGGATTTGAAGTTTCCGCAGCCGATGCGCGCGACGCTCGCCTATGACCGGGTTTTGGGGGGCAACGTGGTCGCGACCTTCGAGGGGCTATACTCGAAGACGCGCAACCAGCTCTTCTTCGTAAATAAAAACGTTGCCGGTCCGGTGGGCACGGACGCGCACGGACGCGTTATGTACGGCACTATCGCAACCACTGGCCGGGCCACGGCGACCTTGCCGCCTGCGGTCGTAGCGAATGGCGGCACGGCTCGCTTCTCCACCGCCGTCGATCTCGTCAACCAGAACAAGGACTACGCCTACAACCTGACGTGGCAACTCCGCAAGCGCTACTCCGACAACTGGGAAGGAATGCTCGCTTACACCTACTCCAAGGCGCGCGACGTTCAGAGCTTCACCTCGAGCACCCACAGTTCGAACTCGGCGTTTGGGCGCACTCTGTCCGGAAGAATCGACGATCCGTACACGTCGACCAGCCTTTTCGACCAGCCGCACAAGATCATCGGAATCCTGACGCGCTCGTTCGAATGGTGGCGTGACTTCTCCACTGACGTCACGTTATTCTACCAGGGCGTATCCGGCTCGCCGCACGATTACATCTACGGCGGCTTCGGGGGAAACGGAGACCTCAACGCCGACGGCGTGCAGGGCAACGACCTCCTGTACGTTCCGACCGACGCCCGCGACCCAACCCAGATCCAGTTCAGAAATTCGGGCACTGGTGCGACGCTCGTTACCGCGGCACAGCAGGCCAATGCATTCGAGGCACTCATCGCTTCTTCGCCGTGTCTCAGCAAGTATCGCGGAAAGATCATGCCACGCAACGCCTGTAGTCTTCCATTCTCCCATCAGATGGATCTGAGTATCCGGCAAGCGCTTCCACTCGGACGTGGAAACCGCGTAGCAGTGACTTTCGACATTTTCAATTTCGGGAATCTGCTGAAGAAACAGTGGGGCAAGGTCTACGTGAGCCCTCTCACCAGCTTCAACAACATTCCTCTCGTCACTCACGTGGGAATGTCGACAGCAGTCGCCGGCACGGCTGTGCCGATCGTTCAATACAACATCAAGACGCTCGATCCAACTGGAACGGGATTTATTCAGGAGTACCAGCCGGGCGACTTCGCATCGAACTACTGGCGGACGCAGCTTTCCTTCCGCTACAGCTTCTAGTAGACCTG
>DAINCT010000385.1:0-3523 GCA_036732245.1 Chloroflexota bacterium
GCCCGGCTCCTTTCGCAGGATCACTTTGCCTCATCATACACGGACGAGTACGAAACACTATATAACCCGATGATACTTGATGAAAAGGGACAGTCGTTGGCAATCGCCCACCGGCACGCGTACCATGGAGGTGAACGTGATGCTCGAAATAGAAGGCGAAGAGTACTACAGCGCGGAAGAAGCTTGCCACGCTCTGGGCGTCAAGCTTGCGACACTCTATTCCTACGTGAACCGCGGTCTCGTGACGAGCTACCGGCAAGGAATCCGACGGCAAAGACTCTATCGCCGATGCGAAATCGATGGTCTCCTTGCGGTCACTCCCGTCACGCGTGCGGACCTGGGGCACGACATTCCGCTCGCCGAGAGTTGGACCCTGGAGCATTGACAGGAGCTCGATACGTTCTCACTCGACAGCGCTAGGGGGTAGCGCGCTCGTGAGGCCTCGGTGTATAGTCATGCGGCCCGTGGTGCTCCCGCGATGGAGAACCGCTGCATAACAGGGACGCGCGAAAGCGCGTCTCGATAGTTTATCGGACCAAGACCAGGAGCGAATATCGATGGGACGCGAGACCCGGCAGGCCCGCCGTCAACGTCAGCGCCGACAGCAGCAGCGACCACAAATGGGGACATCGCGATGGGCGGTCCTGGGCGGTAGCGCCGTAATAGTGGCCGTCATTGTCCTCTTCGTCGCCCTAGCAGTGAAGAACAATTCAGGTGGAGCAGGCAACGGATCCAGCGCCAGCTCAGCTGATATTGGCCCTCCCATCGACGGCATCGACTGCAACGCCATGGAGACGGCATCATATCACCACCACGCTCACCTCGAGTTCTACGTCAAGGGCAAATACATCCTCCCGCCGCCATACATCGGCGAGGACATTTACCACAGCTGCTTCTACTGGACGCACACTCACTCGCCGTCTTATGGTGTGGTTCATATTGAGGCGCCGCACCAGGTGACGCCGACCCTCAAGAATTTCTTCGACATTTGGCACCAGCCACTGTCCAGGACCCGCGCCTGGAGGTATTCAGCCCGGCCCGGGGAGTCCATGCGCGTCTACGTCAACCAGAAATTGTATACAGGTGATCCCCGCACGATCCTTCTTGTCCAGCATCAGGACATCACGATCGAGTTCGGACCGCCCTTCGTCAAGCCCCAACCCTTCGATTACGCTGCGCATCAGCTCTAAACGACATCCGAAGAGTCCGAGCGGAACGGCCAGCATCGTCCAGGTGCTTCAGTCAGCCCGCGCACAGACGTCGTCTGGCATGCATGCATCCCGTTAGATAATCCAGCCACCTATCAGAAATTGGACGGTAAAAAGGGAAAGGGTCCCGACACCGAGAACCAGGTAGGCATCGTGGAACCGCTGTTTCCGACCCAGCGTGCCAAGGTACATGAAGATCGGGAAGAGGGCCAGGACATAGCGAGACAGCGAGATGAGCGAGACCTGATAGCCGCCCGCGATAGCCGGACTGGTCAGGGTCACGAGCCAAAAGGCGACAAGATAGAGGGTATATGACGCAGGCAGCCGTCTGGCCGCCAGCACGGTACATACCAGGAACGATCCGCCCACAGCCACGTTGATCACATTGTGAGCCTGCAAGAAGGAAGCTTGCGGGAGCGTGGCGATCTGGCGCAGACTTTCCAGAAATCCGGACCAAATACGCGGCGTGAAGGTCTTCTGCCACGCCGTCTGCGAGTGGGTAAAGGCGAACGCGTCACCGACCGCCGCATTGAGGTACAGCATGAAGGCCAGGAGGCCCGTCGGAACGAGCAGGACGCCCAGTGCACCGATATTCAATTCGCGCAGCGAAAAGTTCCGGTCTCGCGCGTACTCGTACAGCATTGGGACAAGAAGCAGGATGCCGGTAACACGCGTCGCCGAGGCAAGCGACCCAAACAGACCGGCCACGACCCAATCCCCCCGCCTCAAGTGAAAGAAGCAGGCGACGGTGAGGAAGAGGAACAACGACTCGGTGTAGCCGGCGAAAAAGAACAGAGCCGTGGGAAACGTTGCGATGTATAGAATCGTCCTTCGTGCCACTACGCGATCCAGCTCCCACTCCGCGAGCCTCCCGAGGTAGATCAGCGCGGCAAGGAACGCCAGGTTCGAAATGGTCAGCGCGACCAGGATCGATGAGCGATGAGTAACGCTGGTGCCGACGTGAATGAGCAGAGGATACAGGGGAAAGAATGCGGTGGGCGAGGTCCCGACCGACTTCCGCCAGTTGTAGCCCCGATGCGCGATATCGATGTACCACTGCGTATCCCAGCCATGATTTACCGGGTTATTCCACGCCGGAAGAAGCTGGTGGAGAAAAGACGGGTGGGGACCGTGGAGCGTGCTTTCGAAGAGAATCACGCCGAAATAGGTAAGCAGTAGGAACAGGGCCCGTGTCAACAAGAAGACAGCGAGTGCCTCGCGCAACTCGGTACGGGCAAGAAGACGTGCGACCAGCTGTGTCTCTCTATGTCTGAAAGGTCGATCGTGCGCGTCCCCTCGACGCGGGATCAACGTGTCGAGCTGGGCCACGGCGATCCTCCTACCGAGCGGGAACAGCCACGACCGGCACGTCGCTGCGCACCGCGACACCTCGCCCAGCGTCAGCCGGTCGGCGCGCTACAAACGTCGCCAGGTGCGATGGGGCGACTTCCAGATCGTGCTGTATCGAATGCGTCCTGCTGACCAGCGTATATGAAACGTGGGCCGGTTGGCTCGAGGGGTTAAATACAGTGACGCGGGTAGAAGGACCAGCCGACGTGACCTCGCTCGCAACGCTGGGCGATGCGATCGCCTGTGGAAGTCCCATTCCGCCCTCGGCGTGCCCGACCGCAATCGCTCGCGTTGCCGCTACTACCACCGCCTTCGCCCCGTGCGTCCCAATGGAAAACGAGTGGTGAGGCCTCAAGCGAAGCTGCTGGCCGGTGACGGTCGGCGAGCCCACGTACCGCACATCGACCTGGGCCCCGGCTGCTCCTGGGTTGAAGATGGAGATGCTTCCCGTTCCCGGTCGCACCAGATACCAACTCAAATTAGGGCGCGCGGTCAGTGGAGCGGTGCCGGCGACCACGACCGGGGCCGATGCGTGAATCACAGCGGAAACGTGGACCTGCGTGCGCGGAAGCAGCCATTGCAGGGTGGATTCCGGACCTACAGTGAGCGAGGTGTGAAGCGTACTTCTCCCGGAGGGAGAGAAGAGTTCCACATCGGCGCTCACCGAGGCATGAGCCGGATTCGAGATATTGAGCAGGTCAGGCGTGGTCGCAGCGTACCAGACCGCGGCCGGAGCCGAACCCGTGGCGAGCGTCTGGTCGGAAGCGGCTCCGTAGCTCACACCTGCAGGCGCCGCCACCGCGTACGACCCCGTATAGCCCGGCCCGGTCAGGAGATCGAGATCGACGATCTGTACAGCTCCGCCTTGAATCCAGTAGACGGCACGTTGCCGGCCGTTCGCGGCTGAAGCCACCTGCACAGTCGCCTGCGAGGCATTCTGATTGAAAAGGATGAGGCGGCGGTGC
>DAINCT010000385.1:3533-4437 GCA_036732245.1 Chloroflexota bacterium
CCGGCCAGCGATGGGATAAATGCGGCCGGCGGAAGCGGTGTGGGCGGCGTATTGTCCTCGAGCAAGAGCACGGGCGGCCCTCCCACCACGGATCCCGAGACATCGATGCCGGCATTGTATGAGGCGCCCGGTAGCACGAGATGGAATTGGCCGTTCGACGCAGTCACCTGGGATACATTTCCCTGCCAGTCCACAACGCTGGCGACGGATGCACCGGCTGCGACGGCAAGTGTCTGAGGAGCCAGCTCCTTGGTCCACAGAATTGTGGCTCGCCGGTTCTTTTGGTAGAGTGCGAATCGCTCCGTGCTCGAGACAGGTTCATAGGTGATGGATTCAGTGTGCGAGAAATAGCGGGCTGCGACCTGAAACGCCAGGTACCCCATTCGTAGCTGACCGGTCGGGGAGAGCAATCCCCATGTCTTTGAACCGGTATCATCGCTCTCGCGATAGACCAGAACATGCGTAGCGCCGGCTGCCATGGCGTAAGCGATAGTCTGCAGCACGTATGCCGCCTGTCTCGGCTCCCCATTCGGATTCGAGGCAGGGAAGCCATCCTCCGTGACCCAGATAGGAAGCTGGCCAAATCCGTTCGCTGAGAGCAGTGACCGAAGTCGTCGTATGTTCGCGTAGGTCAGTGCCGCCTGGCCATATGCATGCCAGGCAACTCCATCGAATGAATCGGCCGGCGACGAGGTGTCCCGTGCCGCATCGACGACGACTCGAGTGGCGAACGCGAGATCCGGAGCGACCAAGCCTCCAATCAGCACCGTTGCACTGGGGTCGATCGCCTTGATGACGCGGAAGGCGACATGCATCAGTTGGTAGTAGTCCTCCGAGGTTCCCGTCCAGAAATACCTTAGGTCCGGCTCGTTCCAGATCTCCCATGTCCGGACTTCACCCCGAT
>DAINCT010000386.1:0-4415 GCA_036732245.1 Chloroflexota bacterium
TTTTTGCGGAGATCAGTCCGCGTCTGGCGGAGCGGGTCGGTGTGGGCAACGGCGACTGGATCGTGATTTCGACGCCGCGCAACCAGATTGAAGCGCGTGCCATGGTGACCGAGCGCATGCAGGCGACCGCGGCAGGTGGTGTGGAGGTCGAAACCGTCGGTCTGCCGTACCACTGGGGCTACGCCGGCATCGTCAAAGGGGATGCCGCCAACGATCTCGTCCCACTCGTGGGCGAGCCAAACGTCAGCATCGAGGAAGCGAAAGCGTTCACCTGTAACGTACGAAAGGGAAGGACCACATCATGATCGATGAAGATGCCCCTGAACCGACCGTCATTCCGCAGCCATCACCGCAGCCCACGAGTCCTCTGCCGGCGCCGGATCCTATCATCCCCACCGACGTTCCTATGCCTCCGCCCTCACCGCAGCCCGGGGTGCCGCAGCCGGATCCCGGGAACCCGTTCATTCAACCCTAGCCGGTGCCGCGATGATCGACGCGACCACTCAGGACGACGAGATTTCCACCAAAGGCTTTTTTACCGATACCTCCCTCTGCATCGGTTGCAAGGCATGTGAAGTTGCCTGCAAGCAGTGGAATCAACTCCCGATGGATGAACTCGTCTGGGATGCATCGAGTTACGACAACACCCATCACCTGCAGGCCAACACCTGGCGACATGTCACCTTTGCCGAAGTGCCGGGCGCCGGCGGGGCCGGAGGACAGACCGACTGGCTGATGATGAGCGACGTGTGCAAGCACTGCGCGCACGCCGGATGTCTGGAAGCGTGCCCCACCGGCGCGATCTTCCGAACCGAGTTCAACACCGTCGTCGTCCAGCAAGACGTGTGCAAGCACTGCGCGCACGCCGGATGCCTCGAAGCATGTCCCACCGGCGCGATCTTTCGGACCGAGTTCAACACAGTAGTCGTGCAGCAGGATGTGTGCAACGGGTGTAACTATTGCGTGCCGGCGTGTCCCTTCGGCGTGATCGAGGTCAACATGACCCCTGAGACGGGCGACGGCAAGGCGCACAAATGCACGCTCTGCTACGACCGCTTAAAGGACGATCTAGAGCCGGCGTGTGCGAAAGCCTGTCCTACCGATTCCATCCAATTCGGCGATCTGTCCGAGCTCAAGGCACGCGCTCGGGAGCGCGTGCACACCTTGCGCGAGAAAGGATTGCAGCCGTACATCTACGGCGATGAAGCAGTCGGTGGTACGGGTGGAATCGACGGACTCAACGCCTTTTTCCTGCTACTGGATAAGCCGCAAAAGTACAACCTGCCGGAACAGCCGTCCCTGCCGCAAAATCATACCTTGCCGGGTATTCTGACCATGGCGGCCACGGCCCTCGTGTTGGGGGTCGCGACGGCCTGGTCCCTGAAGGGCGAACGAGCATGAACCACCAGGGAATCGAGGGCGTACGCACGACAGCCTCGGATGTGCGCGAGACATATTACGGGCGCCCGGTGATCAAGCCGCCGCACTGGCGTTGGCTGGTCATCTTCTATTTCTTTTTTGGTGCGATCGCGGGAGGGAGTTACACGATCGGGACGATCGCCAACTTCTTTTCCCGCGACCCGGCGCTGGAGCGCGCGTCACGCTACCTCTCACTGGCGGCCGTGCTCCCGTGTCCGATTCTGTTGGTACTCGACCTGGGACGGCCGGAGCGCGCTTTGAACATGTTCCGCGTCATCAAGCTGAAATCGCCGATGTCACTCGGCTCGTGGGCTCTGCTCGGCCTCGGTACGTTCGCGAGTGCGTCCGCCGTCTTACAAGCGGTCTCCGATGTGTTGGGCCGGGACGTGGCGCCGGGATTGCGCCGTGCCCTGGGAATCGCCGGCTTGCCGTTCTCCGTGTTTATCTCCGGCTATACCGGCATTCTGCTCGCTGCGACCAACGTACCACTCTGGGCGCGCAATTACCTGCTGATTGGGCCCACGTTCATCGCGTCTGCCTTCTCGGGCAGCTTCGCGGCCCTCTCGATTCTGCTGGGTTTCGGAAGTGGTGAGCGTGAGGGAACGGCGCGCGGCCTGGCGCGAGCCGAGGTGGCGTGCCTGAGCACGGAACTGGTCGCGCTCACGACCGGCTTGATTCATCTGGGCAAACTCGGCAAGCCTCTGACGACGGGGCGCTACGGACGACTATTCTGGTCCGGGACCTACATCGGCGGCATTCTCGTGCCGCTGGGGTTGCAATTGGCGGGGCCGGTGCGTGGCGAGAGCGGGTCGCGCCCTCGCCGGGTGATCACGGCGCTTCTGGTGCTGTCCGGCGGTTTCATCTTGCGTACGCTGATGATCTTCGCCGGTCGCGAATCCGCCAACCGTCCCGAGGACTATTTCGAATACACGCGCCGCACCCCGGGTACTCCCGAGTACGGAACAGACCGGTGAATCCACCAGCCGGCGGGGACGTTCGCCTGCGCATCCGCCAGGGCATGGACGTGTGGGATGCCTTTCAAGAGCACTACCTCGGGAGTGTGATTCAGGTTCGATACGGTACGCCTCCCACGAGTCAGGGGGCACGTCAGGTAGAAAAGGAAGGGACAGTCGAGAGCCATCCCTTGGTGCATGAGGAAGGACACCTTGGAGGGCACGCCGGGAGCCAGGGGAATCGACAGAATGGCGAATCCATGGGACCTTTTCCGACGGCCGCAATCGGGAATCATGGTCCAACGATTCAGTCCGCTGCAGCCGATTACGCCACTCACCAGACCGACAACCTGACCAGCGTCATATCCTTCACCGTCCGCCCGGGACGGATCAATTTCGGCGTCTTTACGCGTCCCTTCTACGTTCCCAGCACGGCGGTAAACAGCATTTCCATGGAGCGCGTGGTGGTCGATGTACGCGGTGGCATCGTGCCGGCCGCGTGGCGGCGCCGCCCGCACCGCTAACGGAGCCCAATCCTCACATCAGTCGCGGGCGGGAACTTGCTGTACGGCCCACTCATTGCCGTCCGGGTCGCTGAAGAAAATGAACGAGTTGTAGTCTCCACCCGGTCCAGGAGACTGCACTCCGTCGTCGAAGTGCTGGATTCCGCTAACCTCCACGCCTCGCTCGACCAGGTGATTCCGGGCAGCCTCGATATCGGACACGACGAGCTGCAGGCCTTTGAGCGATCCGGGCGGCATGGCCACAAGCCCAGTGCCAATGGTGACCGAGCACGCCGAACCCGGAGGCGTCATCTGCACGACTCGAAAGGTCTCACCCATCGTGCGGTCGACGTCCACGTGGAATCCCACTTGTTCGCTGTAAAACTGCTTCGCGCGGTCCACGTCCGAGACGGGGACTACCACTACTTCGAGTCTCCAATCCATGCTGTGCGGTCCTTTCGTGCGGTTGCTGTTGAGGAAACGAATACCGTGTGGGAGCGCGTCAATGACAGTTCAACTTGCCACTCGCCGGCCAGTGTGTCCAAGTCTTTACGTGTTGGACTGGCAGTATTTGCCATGGTCGTCATTCTCCTTGTGTCAGCTCGCCGGGACAAGATTGGCGAGGAGCTCATCCAGGCGATCCATCGATTCGCTAAATCCTCGTTCCATACCAGACTGAAGCATGCCGTCACGATCTGCCAGCGACTGGAAGACCACATTGGTGCGCGCCACTGTCTTGCCGGCGCGGTCCTCGAGGGTCAGGGTTTCGAGGGAGACGTGACCCGGAAAGCCCTCGAACTCAAACGTCCGGACGATCCCATCCACGGACGGTGCGCCGTGGAAAACACCGTGGAAACCGAATTCGTTCCCGTCGGCATCTCGATGGATGAAGCGCCACGTTCCGCCGTCACGATTGTCGAGGCGATCGACCGTCATGGTCAGGTCGCGTGGCCCGAGCCACTGCACCAACATGTCGGGTTCGGTGTGGGCACGAAAGAGGATTTCGCGCGGCGCATCGAACTCCCGGGTGGTCGTGATCTGAGGAACTCCGGGTTCTGCTGTGAGGTGTAACTTCGCCATGGTGTGTTCCTTTCCAGGTTATCGTTTAACTCGGGATGAATCGTCTTCATCGTGCTGCAGAGACGCGATCAGCTGGTCGAGCCGGTCGTAGCTTTCGTCCCAGTATTCCTGGTAGCCGGCCAGCCACACGGTCGCCGCACGCAGCGGTTCGGCCTCCAGGTGACTGAGCCGGGCAGTCGCCTCACGGCGGCGTGAAATGAGCCCGGCCCCTTCGAGCACTTTGAGGTGCCGCGAGATGGCCGGCTGCGACACGTTGAATGGCGCCGAGAGTTCTGCGACATTAGCATCACCCTCCACCAGCCGGCTCAGGATTGCACGCCGAGTAGGATCGGCCAGTGCGCCGAACACAGAACTGAGTTGGTCCATTGCCATCTATAACCATGTCTTTCTATAACAATATGGTTACTTATACAGGCTGCCCCGGATGGTGTCAACCGCCCAATCGAATTTCACGCCCCAA
>DAINCT010000387.1:0-4393 GCA_036732245.1 Chloroflexota bacterium
CGGCGGATTTCGGCCCAGAAGGGCCTGCGGCTGGTAGGTGTCACCGGCTACGAAGGACACTGTTCGCTGACGCCCGAAAGCGGTCTCCGCCATGAGCGCCAGCATACGGCGATGGAATTCCTCGTGGCCGTCGGCGATTCGATTCTCGCCGACGGGCTGCCCTGCCCAATCATCTCGGCCGGGGGCACTGCCACCTGGGACTGGACGGCTGCCTACCCTCGGATCACCGAGATCCAGGCAGGATCGTACGTTCTGATGGACCATTTCCACGGCGCGATGGTCGGTGACTTCGAGTCCGCGCTCACGGTGCTCACGACGGTCATCAGCCGACGTCCGGACCGGGTCATTGTCGACGCCGGCAACAAGTCGATGGGAGCTCCAGCGCTCGCGACGATCAAGGGACATGAGCTGCCGGTGCTGAGGTTCGACGAGGAACATGGGGTCTTCGTGAGCAGACCCGACGGTGTGCTACTTGTGGGCGACGTGGTCGAATTGCTGCCGGGGTACGCCCCGGCCACCGTCAACTGGTACGACGCATACCACGTCATCGAAGGCGATCGGGTGGTCGATATCTGGCCGGTTATACCCCGCGGACCGGGCCACGGAGGGTTGCTCCGGTGAGCAATTCAACGGAAAGGTTCGCCGGCAAGGGAGTCGTTGTGACCGGGGCGGCACAGGGTATCGGACGCGCCGTGGCCGAGGCCTTTGCAGTCGAGGGCGCCGGGGTCGTGCTCCTCGACGTCGAGGGCGACACTCTGGCGCACACCGTCGACGCGATCCGAGCGACCGGCGCCGAGGTGGAAGCGGTGGCCGGCGATGTCAGTCGCCGCGAGGACGTGGTGCGGGCGGTGGAACTGGCAGTCAGACGCTTCGGGCATCTGGACGTCGCGGTCCAGGTGGCCGGCATCGCGGACTTCGTGCCGTTCCTGGACATGACGGATGAAAGCTGGACCCGGATCCTGGACGTCAATCTGAAGGGCACCTGGTATCTGGTGCAGGAGGCCGCCCGCGTCATGGTACGGCAAGGAAGCGGCGGAGCTATCGCCATCACCGCCTCCACCAATGCTTTCCAGCCCGAAGCCGGCGGCCTCGCCTATAACACGTCCAAGTCGGGGCAGGTCGCCGTCATGCATACCGCCGCGCTGGAGCTGGCGCAGTATGGGATCCGCGTTAACGGTCTGGCGCCCGGCATCATCAACACCCGCCTCTCGACATTCGTAATCAACGACCCTCAGCAGTCCAGGGTATTCCTGGATCGGATTCCCCTGCGCCGCTTTGCGGAGCCGGAGGAAATGGCCCGGCCGATTCTCTGGATGTGCTCCGACGATGCCTCCTACCTCACCGGTGAGTTGATGGTCGTGGACGGGGCGATGACGGCGGGCCTCCCCGAGCCGGGCGAAATGGACACGCCGCTCCCGGGCGCCATTCGCTGAGTGGAGGAAAGGAACGTGAAATGACTTCAGCTATCCAGCGAGCCCCCAATATCTCGCTCACCGAATTCGAAGCACTCTTCGAGTCGGTCAAGAATTGGGGACGGTGGGGCCCGGACGACGTGCGAGGCACATTGAACTACATCACCCCCGAGCACCTGAGGCGGGCGGCGGGACTAGTCCGTTCCGGCCGCTCCGTGTCGATGTCCCTGCCGGTCAATACAGTGGCCGGTCCGGACAATCCGAACCCCGCGCTCCACTACATGACACAACTCCACGACTGGGACATCGGCTCGGGGTCTCTTCGCTTCGCCACCGACTTCCTGGGCATGAACTTTCACGGCGACTGCCACACCCATGTCGATGCCCTCTGCCACATCGCCTACGCCGGTCAACTGTACGGCGGCAGACCTGCGGACTTGGTGACCAGCCACGGAGCGCAGTCAATGGGAATGAATGATTCCGCCGATGGCATCGTGGGACGCGGCGTACTGCTGGACATTCCGCGGCTGCGCGGAGTGCTGTACCTGGAGCCGGGGGACGCGGTGACGCGAGCGGAGCTTGAGGCTGCGGAGCATGCTCAGGGCGTACGGCTCGAGGAAGGCGACATCTTGGTATTCCGCACCGGCCACCACCGGCGCAGGTTGGAACGTGGTCCCTGGGACAACAGCTATTCCGGAGAAGGGAAAGCCGGGCTCCATGTCGACACGATACCCTGGATGCACGAGCGAAAAATCGCGATGTTCATGCCGGACGGTGATGGAGAAGCGGTTCCCAGTACTGTGGACGGGATCCTCTACCCTATCCATCCTCTCCAGGTCGCGGCGATGGGCATGGCGGTGTCGGACAGTCTCAATCTAGAAGATATTGCCGACGCCTGTGAGGCGGAACAGCGCTGGGAATTCATGGTCGTCGCGGCCCCGCTTCGTCTTCCGGGCGGAACCGGGTCACCGTTCAATCCGATCGCCATACTTTGATGTGGCCAATCTCGCAATCTACCAATCGTCAGGAGGGACGCCGTGCAGGCAACAAGTGAGCAAGGGAGCAACGGAACTCCGTCCGCGCCGCTTCCCATCAGCCAGATCGCCATCGTGGTAAAAGACATGGACGAGGCGCTGGAGCGTTACCACCGCGCGTTGGGCTGGGGCCCCTGGAATGTCTATGAGCACAAACCGCCGGCGCTCCACGACACCTACCTCCACGGCCAACCAACAGAGTTCACGATGATCGGCGCCGAGACCCACGTCGGCCCAATCGTAGTGGAACTCCTGCAACCCGTGGACGGCCCCAGCATCTACAAGGAATGGCTCGACTCCCATGGTGAAGGTCTCCACCACATCGCGGTCATGCGCCCGACTCCTGCCGAATCTGATGCCACGAAGGACCGGTTCAAGGAGATGGGAGCGGGAGTCCTGATGGAGGGCAGGATTGGGGAAACGATCCACTTCTACTATCTGGACACGGAGCCTCTGCTCAAAGTCATCTTTGAGTCAGGCACCGGGCATGCCGTGGATCTAAAACCCAGCCGAATCTACCCCTGATTGTGGCCACCTGCTTAGCTCGGGGCTCCACTCCCCGAGGCGTTTCCAACACCGTAGCTCGGGGCTCCGTCCCCGAGGCGCCCCGCGAAGACCCGGGACCGTTCGCCGTCTGAGCCTCGTACTTTGACCCGAGGCGGTACGCCGTCCTACGGCTCAATGTCTGATCAAGAGGAGCCTCTCGTGAAAATTCTCGCCGTCGGCGATTCCTTCGTCACCACGGACATGTTCCGGCAGGGTCTCGCCGAGCTTGCTCAGAGCAACCACATCGAATACATCGACCTCGACATGGATGCACCCTTTGAACCATCCAGCCGATCGGACGCGGTGCTTCGCGAATACGCCGGCGATCCACAACAGCTGGTGCACGCTCTGGACGACCAAGAGGTCCTGTTGGTTCATGGCGCCCCTGTGACGGACGTCGTGCTGGATGCTTCGCCCAGGCTGCGCATCGTGGGGGTGGCCCGTGGTGGTCCGGTCAACGTCGACCTTGACGCTGCGAGCGAGCGCGGCATCTCGGTACTGACGGCGCCCGGCAGAAACGCAGACGCGGTAGCCGATCTCACTCTGGCCTTCATGATCATGCTGGCGCGTGGTGTGGTGAGCAGTGTGGCATTCGTCACGAGCGGGGGCCGGGTCGGTGAATCGGCGTTCGAAGGGGCACGTTTCTTCGGCCATGAACTGGGAGGGCACACACTCGGCCTGGTGGGGTACGGGAATGTGGGCGCGCGTGTTGCCCAACGGGCACGCAGCTTCGGACTGAAGATGCTGGTCTATGATCCCTACGTGTCGAGCGTGAGTGAACCGGACGTGACCTTGACCGGTCTCGACGAACTGCTGGAGCGCTCCGATTTCGTCTCGCTCCACACCCGAGTCACGCCTGAGACCGAGAACTTCTTCGACGCCGAGAAGTTCGCCCGCATCAAGCCCGGGGCCTTCTTTTTGAACACCGCGCGCGAAACTCTCCTCGACGAGTCGGCGTTGTATGACTCGTTGGTATCAGGACGAGTCGCGGGCGCCGCCCTGGATGTGGTGCGGCCACGTCCCCATGGCTCGCCCAATCCTCTCCTTGATCTGCCAAACGTCATCATTGCACCGCATATTGGCGGTGCTACCTTCGAGGCGGCGTTGCGCGGTGTGACGATCCTGGCGAAACAACTCGAGCAGTTCATCGACGGACAGCCAATGAGTTACGTTGCCAATCAGGTCGCGGTCGGAGGACAGCGATGACCGAAGGCTACCTGCTCGCCATTGACGCCGGCACGGGGAGTTGCCGTGCCGTAGCATTCAATCCGGCCGGCAGACAGGTGGAGATGTCGCAGCGCGAGTGGAATCACGCATCTCTACCGGACTACCCCGGCTCCAGCGTCTTCGACACGTCAACGAATTGGCAGAGCATCGCGCACTGTGTGCAAGACGTGGTCA
>DAINCT010000388.1:0-4392 GCA_036732245.1 Chloroflexota bacterium
GTGATCAATCGGAACCGATCTTCGGCCAGCCGCGTGACGGTCAGGTCGCATTCGATGCCACCCCGCTTATTCAGCAACTGCGTATACGTGATGGTCCCGAGCGGCTTATCCATCTCGTTCGCCGCCAGGTATTGCAGGAATTGGAGCGCGCCGGGTCCACCGACCTCGACCTTGCTGAACGACGTCACATCGAACAGGGCGACCCGCTCGCGTGTAGCCTCATGCTCGGCGGGAATCGCGTGCGACCAATCGCGCATGCCCCAGCGGCGCGGGCGCACAGTGAGGTGGCTCCGGCCCGCGTTGGGCGTGAACCAGTTGGCGCGTTCCCAGCCCGACTTCTCACCGAACGCGGCTCCGAGCCGGCGCAGTCGGTCATACATGGGACTCAGCCGAAGCTCGCGGGCACTGCTGCGCTCCTGAAACGGATAGCTGACGTCATAGTACGTGCGATAGATTTCCTCGACCCGCCGCCGAATATACCGTGGTCCGGAGGCGTGCGCTGCACGACGCAGATCCATATGCCAGAGATCGAGGCTGGGCTCGCCCTCGACCAGCCACTCTGCCATCATCTTGCCGACACCGCCCGCGCCTGAGACTCCGTGGGCACAGAAGCCACATGCCGCCCACAACCCCTTCACCTCCGCCGCGGGTCCCAGCAGGAATTCGCCATCGGGCGTGAACGATTCGAGTCCGTTGACCGCGTCCTGGAGAGCCGTCGAAGTGAGGACAGGGATGCGCCGCTGAAGTGCGGCATGAAGCGGTTCGAAGCGAGGTGGATCGAACGGTCGGAGCGTTGGATGTGGTCCCGGCGGGATCGCTTCGGACTCGTACCGCTCGGGGTTCCGCTCGTAGCCGCCCAGCACGAAACGCGCGCCGTCCTGGCGGGCGTAGACCAGCCAGTCTGGATCGCGCAGGTTGGGCAGAGTGCTGTCGGTCAGAACCGGCAGGGGCACCGTGCGGACGTACTGGTGCTGCATGGGGATGAGTGGCAGGG
This sequence comes from Chloroflexota bacterium, assembly GCA_036732245.1. Lineage (GTDB taxonomy): Bacteria > Chloroflexota > UBA5177 > UBA5177 > UBA5177 > JANWJD01. The sequence goes on from DAINCT010000388.1 coordinate 995, forward strand.
AGACGCCGGCCATGCGTCCCAACAGCGGTGACCAGATACCGGCTGCGATGACTACGTGCTCGGTTTCGATCCGTCCCGCCGAGCAGCGCACAGCGCGGACACGACCGTGCTCGACCTCGATGGCGGACACGCGGATATGAGGAAAGAAGGTCACGCTCAGCTCGCGGGCGCGCCGAATCATGGCCCGGGCCAGCACCGTTGCCGTGGCCGAACCGTCGTGCGGCAGGTACAGCGCCGCCTCGACGTCGAGGATATCCATCAGCGGAAAACGAGTTTTGGCCTCGTCCGGCCCCAATAGGTGGGCCTCCAACCCGACACTCCGGGCAAACCCGGCCTGTCGCTCCAACTCTTCGCGGCGCTCGGGAGAGGATGCCAGCCGCAGGCTTCCGACTTCCGAGAAGCCGGGTTCGCCGTCGAGTTCGAGCGTTCGGTACAGCTCGACGCTGTACATCAGCATCCTGGTAAGACTGACCGACGACCGTAGCTGACCAACCAACCCCGGTGCGTGGGAGGTCGTGCCTCCCGCCAATTCACCTGCCTCGAGCACGACGACATCCGTCCACCCCAGGAGAGCCAGATGATACGCGATGCTGGCGCCCGCGATGCCCGCTCCTACGACCACGGCGCGTGCGTGCTCTGGTGTCGTTGTAATGGCATCCTACCTTTCGGTTACGTTCATGTAGGCCGGGGCTCCGTCCCCGGCGCCTTCGGACACGATACGAGTCCCTAAACAGATGGTTACATGGGACCGGAGAGCGATGGTGTCTCAGTAGGAATTGTGTCGCTACTCTGTAAAAACCTCTCCAGATGTGTACGACCGTATTCGAGGAACTCGTAATCAAGAGTTGAAACGCCGGCCTGTAGGAAGCCCCAGAGAGATTCACGGAGATCGGAAGCCAGGCGCATGAGCCGCAGCCGGTACAGATCCTCGGTGCGCGCTTCCCCCACGTAGAGCTCGAGGAGAGTGCGCTCCTGTACGTCGTCGAAGTCGTTGTTGGCTGCGAGATTTCCCAGATCGAACCATCGGTCACCCATCCCGGCATACTCCCAATCGATGATGCGGACGGCCGATCCATCGTCGATCAGATTCGCGGCCAGCAGGTCGTTATGGCAGGGACAGAGCGGCTCAGACGCTTCCAGGGCTGCTTCGATGCGGTTCATCCGGTCCATCGCCTCGCCGATCGAGGGCGGGAATGCCACCTGACGGTTCCAGGCAAGCGCGTAATAGTCGCGCACCACGGCGAATGGTGAGAACGAACCGGCTCCGGGTGATGCCGCATGGTAGCGACGAAGCGCGCGCACGATGCGACGCATGATCGTGAGATCTCGCACGTCGTTCGACGCCAGGAGGCGCCCCGGCACGAACCGGGTGAGGAGCGCATGGTGCTCGGGGAGAAACGCGATGACCTCGGCGCCGACATCCAGCTCCGCCGCGACCAGCGAGCACGCGTACTCGACGGCACGATCGATACCCAGGAACCCGGTGTTCTCACCCGCGACACGCAGGACGTAGCTCTCGTCGCCCGCATCAATTCGATAGTTCTGGTTTGTAATGCCGCCCCGGAGAGGCGTTACAACCTGCTCGCGACCACGCAGCAGCGGCACACAGTCAAATACCGCTCCGATTCTGTCGTCCAAGCGTCCTCCAACTACACGGACCTACGGAATGACGGAGTTATGGACCTCATGCTACTGCGACCCAGAAACCCTGTCAACGATCTGGCTCCGCCGCAGTCGTCCCCATGGGCTCGATGAGCCGTTACTGATGCAGCCTGAAGGACGGCCTGTAGCGTCGGGGCTTGTCCCCGACCGTGTTAAATCTCCCAAACCTCTCGGAAGCGGTAAGAAACTGTAACCGTATCACGTAGATTTAGGACACTGTTTCCCGACCTCCTGTCTGGAAGGTTTATCGATAGAAGAGGAGCGCGATGAACAATCAGGGAGCCTATGCAATCAATCTGGACGCACAGCATGGTCCGCTTGAACTCATCGACCTTCAAACTCTGGTCGATGCCTGTACCGATCCGTGGTACAACCAAACGCTGTGTCGGGTGAACGACTGCGTGGTCCGTCTTGGCGTCATGCAGGGCGAGTTTCACTGGCACAAGCACGATGCAGAGGATGAGTTCTTTTACGTGATTGAGGGCCGCTTCGTGATCGATCTGGAGGGGCGCACGGTTGAACTCGGACCGCGTCAGGGATTCATGGTTCCGAGAGGCGCACGACACAACACAAGGGCGCCGGAGCGAGCAGTGATCCTCATGATCGAGGGTGCGGGAGTGGTTCCGATCGGTGACTGATCTCATACCCGGAGGTAATGACTCTATGCTGGAATCGACGAACCGTCAGCCTCCAGATCAATTGCAGACCGCTCACCTCTTTCGAGAGATACGACACGAACTCCTGCAGGTTCTCCATGACCTGACTCCTGAGCAATGGGAGAGGCCGACGGTTTGCCCAGGCTGGACAGTGCGCGACATCGCGTTACACCTGCTGGGCATAGATATGGGCAACCTTTCCCGGCGGCGCGACGGGTTCTCGTACCACCCCGACGCTTTCCCGGGCGATCCCTCCACCTTCGATCTCGTGGCCTTCGTCAATTACATCAATGAGGAGTGGGTGCAGGCGACGCGGCGTCTCAGTCCTCGACTCATATGCACGCTGCTCCCGTTTGTCGGCGAGGAGATGGACGACTACTTCGTGCACCTCGACGGCACCGCCATGGGAGAAGCGGTGAGTTGGGCCGGTCCCGGTCCGGCGCCAGTCTGGTTGGATATCGCCCGTGAGTACACGGACCGCTGGGTGCATCAGCAGCAGATTCGTGACGCGGTCGAATGCCCCGGCATGACGGAGCCTCGATACCTTGCGCCGGTATTGGCAACCTTCGTGCACGCGTTGCCGCACACCCTTCGTCACGAGGAGCCGAATCCGGGAACGTTTGTCCGTCTTATCATTACCGGAGATGCAGGAGGCGCCTGGGTGGCGGTGCGGACGTCCGATGCCTGGGTCCTGGGGCGGGAATTCCCCGGCGAGGCGGCCGCCACGGTAACAATTGACCAGGACACTGCATGGCGCCTGTACACCAGGGGGGTGACCCCGGAAGAGGCTCGACCGAAGGCACGGCTCGACGGAGATCGCGCCCTGGGTGAGTTGATGCTGCGAATGGTGTCGATCATCGTGTGAGCGGGTATCGAGCCCCTTCGAATCGCGAATCGGAAATAAGACAGAGCCCCTCCACGATCCGGGAGGGGCTCTGTACGACCGAGAAGGTTATGCCACCGCTTCGTCCAGCACCCTGACTTCCGATGCGCGGGCCGGAACGGCCTGAGGAGCGAGAGCCGGGGTGCGATAGGCGGCGAAGGTTGGATCGTAGCCCAGGATGCGGCCCATGGCCGCTC
>DAINCT010000389.1:0-4389 GCA_036732245.1 Chloroflexota bacterium
CGCATAGTGGCCTAGTGCGACGGTTTGCTAAACCGTTGTGGGAGTAATTCCACCCAGGGTTCGAATCCCTGCCTCTCCGCCGTCGGTCAAGAAAAATGGTGGGGAGGAAACGCCGAAGCGTTTCCTCCCCACCTTTGGTGCTCCTCCGGAATTAGGAGGCGACCGCTAGGCCGTCCGGGTTGGCTTCGAAGCTGAAGCGCTGGGTGTTCAGGTTAGGCGCGGTTCGGCTGCGGCGGTGGTGAACCCTCCATTGATTGGCGAGGGCGCAACCGGGGAAAGTGAACCCAGGCAGGACCTACTGGTTCCTTTGAGCTGAGGCCGTAATTGTTACGCCGGGACGTCTGGGCGCGCGAGCGCCTTGCCGTAGGCCCAGTAAACATTGAGCAAGTAATTGACACCGAAGGCAAGGAGCACGCCAAGTGCGTTCGCGGCGAGGTAATGGATTGCCGCGAAATGCGTACACAATTGTACGACCAGGATGTTAACAGTCAGACTGACCAGTGACACACCGTTAAAGCGGAAAAGGCGTTCCCAGGATGGGCGCGGATGATGAAAGGTCCAACGATCATTCAGCAGGTAATTGCATATGATGGCGGATTCGATGGCGATGACCTGGGCGAGCCAGAGTGCCAGATGAAGGCGACCATGGCCGATGTAGAGGAGTCCTTCGTTCACGCCGAAGCCGATGCCGCCAACCGTCCCGAAGCGCAGCAGCCGCACCAGCGAGACATGCCAGCGGACCGGCGCCAAACGCAGCAGGGCAGTGAGGGGCGACGCGGCCTGGACTCGCCTGCTCATATGGGCCTACTCGCCGCGACGGGGCGATTCCCAGCGGCGTGGCGGCCGGTCACGCGTATCCTCGCGGTCGTTACGGCGTTCGAAGGGGCGTGACGGACCGCGATCCGGGGCATCGTTGCGGGGGCGGTCACCGAAGCGTCCTTCGGGCCGCCCGAAGCCGCCTGAGGGCGGTCGCTCGCCGAAGCGCGGACGGTCATCCTGGCGCCGAGGCCCGGCATAACTGCCGCGGTCCCCGTAGGCAGGACGCTCGCTCGGGACGCGATCCCCGAAGCCACTCGATGGATTCCGGCTGCCAAAGTCACCGCGCGGACGCTCCTCCGGTCGCCTGGCCGCCGCCGGCGCCTCCGAACGTGGGCGGGCGACTCCGAGTTCAGCGACGCTGCGCTCCAGCTTATCCAGCCGCGCCAGGACTTCCGTCAGGGATTCCGCCGCAGGCCGCCGGATAGCAGCGCCAAGCAATTCCTCGGCCAGTTCTTCGGCAGTGACGCCTTCGCGATCTGCGCGGCGGCGCAGGCGGCGGCGCAGATCTGTGGAGAGCCGCAGTGTTAGCGAACCGGCCTCTTCGCCTGGCGTGGGCGCATCTTCAGCGTCCTCACTGACCACTAATACTTCATCCAATGTCTCATCATCCTCATACTCATCGTCGTCATCAACGAGTTCATCGACCGTCATACTTGAACTCCTGGCATTGGCCGAGTTGCTCACGGCATCAGTCACCACGCCCGCTGTGTCCGGCGACATCGGGGTCGTGCCCGGCGTCTCGCCCGACGTTAGGGAAGTCATCTCGTCAGTCATCTGGTCATCCTTCAATATCCCGGCACGGTAAAGCCAGGCATCGCAAGGGCGCGACGTACCATAGTGGTCTGCAGCACGTTCGCACCGCCCGGCGACGCGGCTGTGTGTGATGCGGCGTCAGGCCGCCAGCGCTGCAAGGTCAGCACCGCACCCACAGCGCACCTGGAAAAGCATACCACCGTCCCGCACTGAAAAACGTTTCCGGCAGCCCGGCAGCCTCTCACGGTACCGGCTCCCCCCAGTGACAAAGTGGCCCCGTGAGGGAATACCTTCTCTGTCTTTCATGAAGAAAATGCTGGTACCATAGTGCTGTAGCTTCATCGATTCCCAGCAGCGAAGATGGAGGGAGAGCTTCTTCGCAGTACACCTGAAGATAGTGCTGCCGTACATGGTTGTCTCTCAGGAGGCTTGCTGCGAGGCCGGGAAAGACTGTTGTGCCGATGCGTTCGGCCTATGCGGGTCGGGCGGCGCACACGGTGCACGTCGAATGAAGCAGTCGCGGGGAAATGGTATGCGCATGATGGCGGATGGTGATCAGTTATCACCGACGGGGAAAATCCTCGTTGTAGATGATGACGCAATGCTCCGCCGTATGGTCCGCTTTATTTTGCTCGGTGAGGGCTATTCTGTTGCGGCGGCCAGTGACGGGAAGCAAGCTCTGGATATGCTATACCGAGAGCGCGTTGATCTCGTTGTGCTTGATGTCGGCATGCCAGAAATGGACGGCTACCAACTATGCCGAACCTTACGTGAGAAACGATTCGTCATGCCCGTGCTTTTCCTCAGTGCCCACATGCAGCTTGATGATACCATCGCTGGCTTCGATGCCGGTGGCGATGACTACCTGACAAAACCATTTGCACCGCGCGAGCTTACGGCGCGCGTCCGCGCTATCCTGCAACGGCAGACCCGCGCGCTGGCGCCGCCTATGGAAGATGCCTTAACAGTTAATGGCTATATCCTGGAATTGGCGGAACTTTCTGTTCGGTTGCCCACTGGACAGTCGGTGCAACTCACACCAACGGAGCAACGCGTTCTGCGGTACCTGATGATAAATGCGGGCCAGATTGTCACACGCGATCAACTGTTTCGTTCGGCGTGGCCACAGGGCCACGATGGCGACAGCAACGAGATCCAGGTGTACATCGGCAGGCTTCGACGCAAGCTCGAGATAGATCCGGACAACGGGTGCATTGAGACCGTGCGCGGCCTCGGCTATCGCTTCATGAAGGTATCGCCACGCCAATCTCGCTCGTCTGCTGTCTAAGTCAGGTTCAAGCGGCTCGTGATCTTAAAGTAACACATGGGACCAAGCCGTCTTTTCGCGGGGACAGTTCCCTGCTATTCTGGTATCGGCTGAAAAAGTACGCCGTCACCGCTGATGCAGCCCGCGTGCTCGGTCGCAACGAGGACCCACCGGCAAATTGATCGATCGGAGTGACGGCAGGCATACCATTCCGACCATATCCGGCCTCCTTTGGCTGCTGACCGCACCAGCACGATTTGGCTCCCGCCCAAGGGTCCCGCGACTTCTGCCCAGGCCCGGCAGAGACGATCCCCCGGCGCACTCCGCGCAAAGCATGCCCGAAATGCCTGAAAATCTTCTGCATTCGCCGCTGCCCAAAGTCGCTCCAGAGCTACGCCCTCGCCCGTGGGACAGTCCGCTGCGGCCCGACGAGGGCGCGCCACGACAGCCATCAGACCAACGCACAACAGAGTCGATCCAGCCATTGCCAGCATCGACAGGCTCAAAACCCAATCCAGCGTCACGATGCCGCCGAGACCGGGCACGTCTCGCAACTGCGGTGCGACTCGACCGATAGCTGATGTGGCGATTGCAAATCCGAAAAGTGACAGCATGCCGGTAATAAGCAACACCCGAGCATGACGACTGAGCAATACATAGGCACGGGTGACTACTTGTGGCGACGGGCGAGTGAGGCCAAACACCAGCGCCGCACCGGTGCCCCCTACAGCAATGCCGAGCACCTCGGCTGCAAGACGGGCGCGATGATATTCGGTCTGGAGAAGCAGCACGGTCAGAACGATGCTTCCTAACAACAGCAATAAGAGGCCATGTGAACGCCCCAGCGTTGGGTTCCTACTCTCGGAGTTGGCGCCGGGTAGTCGCATGAGCATCAAGAACCTCCGTCCCTGTCGAACGTGGTCTCAGTAAACATGCCGAGTGGTGCTTCTGGATCGACGAGCGCGTGCACCACCCGGAGCAACTCGTCATTGTCAAAGGGCTTTGTCAGATAAACGAAGGTTTCGGCCTGCTCGGTACGTTCGCGGGCACGACTATCTCCAGTCACGACGAGAATGGGAAGCGTCTGGCCAAAGCGATGCCGGGCGGTATGAGCGACCTCCTCGCCCGGCATCTTCGGCAGCGAAAGGTCCAATATAATGAGCGCAGGTCGCTGTTGTTCCAGCCAGGCTAGTGCTTCCACACCATTCGAGCACGCCACCACTGGCAACCCGTCCTCAACTAGAATTGTCTCCAGTATTCGCCGAATGTCCAAATCGTCCTCAACGATCAGCACCGGAGCGTCAGCGCGCTTTTCCATCACCAACCCGCTCCCGCGAGGCTCTCTTCAGCAATCGCGATGCTCTCGTTTTCAAATGATCCTCCCAGGGCACGCGACGGCCGGTGCACAGCGGAACCTCAGCTATGAAAGCACATGGTGGTGACTAAATCGTGAACGGCAACGGTATGATTTCGACGCAGCTGTCCAATTTTTGCAAGACTGGGGGTGCTGGAAGGTGCCATCTGCTGCCTCTCGCCATAGCCGCTCGTAT
>DAINCT010000390.1:0-4383 GCA_036732245.1 Chloroflexota bacterium
CATCTCGATAGACGGACGATACGCTCTCCAGCGTCTCGATGGCCTCGTCGTACCGGGTAAGTGTCTTCAGCACCACGCTCCGTTTCTCTTGCACCCTGGACAGGGCGAGCAGCCCGCCGCCGGACCGCTCAAGCCGTTGAAGCGCTCCGTCATAATGCTCCAGGGCGGCACTGTTCGCGTACATGCCCACCGCGCGCTCCCCCGCGCGTTCCAGCCACTCCGCTGCTTCGGCGTGCTCGTCGGTCAGGGCAAGATGGTAAGCGACAATCTCGATCGATTCGTCGGACGGGTACAGCTCCGCGATGGCTTGACCGACCGCCGTATGCAATTGCCTCCGCCGTCGTGCCACCAGCGTCTTGTAGGCGACATCCCGCATCAACGCATGTTTGAAGCTCCACTCGCCGTCGGAACCGCCGTGTGGGAAGGCGATCTCGGCCGCCTCCAGCAGCGTGAGAGAGCGTTCCACTTCGGAGCTATCCTGCTCCAGGACATGCGCCAGCAGGCGGACTCCGAAGGTCCGCCCCACGACGCTTGCCACCTGCGTAATCCCTCGTACCTCCGTCTCCAGCCGGTCGAGCCTGGCCAGAAGAATTTCCGTCAAGGTCGGCGGAACGCTTCCTGCTGCGCCCGATACCAGACCGATCTCGCCGTCACGCTGTATGAGCCCGCCCGTTTCCCGCAAGGTGTGCAGTAACTCCTCCACGAAGAACGGGTTACCGCCGGTCCGGTCCGCGATCGAAACCTGCAGTTCATGCGACAGTCGTGCATCTCCCAATACCGCCTCTGCCAGCTCGACCGTGTCCCCAGCGTCGAGCGGGTGGATCGTCATGGCTTCAGCCCACGTCCAGGCGTGCCACGGAAGAATCGGGCCGGGGCGCTGAGAACCCAGGATCAACAAAGGTAGGTGCGAAATGGCCGACAACACGTCCGCCAATACGTCGGCGCTCGCGCTATCAATCCAGTGCAAATCTTCCAGGACGAGGACGCCCGGCGACTCTTCGCACAGGCGCTCGAGGATCACGCGCAGTCCTCGCACCAGAATTTGCCGGCGAATCTGCGCGCTCTGCGATCCCTCTGCATGAACCGACAACCCAAGCAGGTCTCGTAATACGTCCAGCAACTCCAGCCGGGTGGCCTCAGACTCTGCGGGGAGCAGCGTGTCAAGACGCTCTTGCAAGCGCTGGCCGGCTCGTTCCGGACCCTCAACGTCGTGGATGCCGATCAAAGTCCGGACGAAATCGGCCACCAGCGACAGCGATATCCCCTGGCCGTAACTGAAGCAGCGGCCACGGAGTTCAATCACATCCCCCTCCGCGATGCGCTCCACCGCCTCAGCCAGCAGACGGCTCTTGCCCACTCCCGCATCTGCCATCACTGTTACCATGTGCCCCGAGCTTCGACGTACATCCTCCCACACCGCGAGGATGCGTTGTAGGTCGGTCCGCCGACCAACGAGCGGCGTGCGTTGCTTGCCTGTCTCCCAACGCTCGGCTGTCCTCTGGAGTGGCTCCAGCGCCGGGAACGCACGAACCGGCTCCGTCTTTCCCTTCAGCGTCAGCCGGCGCTGTTCGCCAAAGGCCACCTGTCGACGCGCGAGGCGCATAGTCTCCTCGCCCACCAGAACTTCACCGGAGTTCGCCGCCGTCTGCAGTCGGGCCGCCGTGTTCACCGTGTCACCGGTGACTCCCCAATCCCGCCGGGCTCCCGTGTCCCACATGCCGCTCACCACGTCGCCTGTGTTGATGCCAACTCGCATTCCGGTCACGATGCCCCAGCGGTCGGCTATCTGACGGCTCAGATCTTTCATAGCGGCCTGCATACTCAGCCCACATAACACTGCTCGCTCCGGGTCGTCCTCGTGCGTCGTGGGAACTCCAAAGAAGGCCAGGACCGCGTCGCCCGCATACTTTTCCACCGTTCCGCCGTATCGCACCAGCTCCTGGCGCATACGTGAGAAGTAGAGTGTCTGGATCTCGCGCATGACCTCGGGATCGTGCTCCTCCGAGGCCGACGTGAACCCGACGAGATCACAGAACAGGACCGTGACCAGACGCCGTTCCTCGTCCGGAACCTGCGATTGCGCCCGGCCCTTTGGGGACGGCCGTTGCGCGGCTGCACTCTGGTCATCAGTCGAAACGAGCGCGGCGCCGCACTCCGCGCAGAAGCGTTGATTCGGCCGAACCGTCGCCTGGCAGCTAGGACAGCGAGCCGTCAATGGAGCACCGCAGTGCAGACAGAAACTGGCGCCGGGAGGACCTTCTCGCCTACAGTCCGGACACGCAACGACCTCTCTCGCTTCCATAAAAAATGATACGACGACTCCCGAGCAGATGCAGCGGCGCGCCGGAGCCGGATAGCATTGACAGTGAGTCACGGTCACAGTAGCATGAACGCCAGAAGCCGGTTCGTGGGCAGTGAAGCCATCAACGAAGGAAAGTAGCAGCGTTTCCTTTTAAAGGAGAATGTGCGCCTTGACGAGCGATACCCACAGACTGCCACCCTCATCGGAATGGACGGGACCCGCTCCTCACCAGGAGCTCTATCGCCCGTATTCCGTCGAGGAAGACCGGGACCGAACCAATGTGCACTACGAGCACCCCACCGAATTTTTCACGCAGATCGTCGGAGGCCGGTGGCACACCTACTCCTGCAACATCTGGTCTCCCGGGGCCGATGCAACGCAGAGCCAGGAGAACAAACTCGACTTGCTGGCCCGGCTGATGCAGATTTCTCCCGGTCAGCGTATCCTCGAGGTAGGAAGTGGTTGGGGTGGGCCGCTAGTCTATCTGTGCAAGAAGTACGGCGTGCGGGGCGTCGGACTAACGCTGTCGCCGACCCAGCGGGCGTACGCCGAGCGCCGGATTGCGCAGTACGACGTCGACGCGACCATCGTGGAACGGCACTGGCAGGAGGTCGGAGACGATGAAGGCTTCGACGCCGTTTTTACAGATGAAGTGCTCGCACACATCAACGACTTTGGCGCATTCTGCCGCCAGGCCCACTCGCTCTTGCTGCCCGGCGGGCACTTCTTGAACAAGGAACTCCACTTCACCAACAGCCGGTATAAGACCCTATCTCGGGCGGCAACCTTCATTCACGAGCTCTACGGTTTGGCGGGCTACTACCGCACCCTGGGCGAAGAGTTGGTAACGCTGGATCGAAACGGCTTCTCAGTGGATGAGGTATACCAGATCCCGCGCGAACAGTATCGCCTGACGGCTGATGACTGGCTGACCAACATGCGTGTCCACGAGGAGGAACTCCGAGGTTTGGTCGGCGCGGCCTACTACCGGCAGTTCCGCATCTATCTCAAACTTGTGCGCAAGCTGTTCACCATGCGCACCATGACGATCGACGTGGCCTCGGCCGTCAAGCTATAGCCGCACCCGCCCCAGTCTCCAGGTGATGCCCGTGCGACTCCGCGCACATGCCATCACAGGCCCTGGTGACGACCACGCGTGTATACTTAAGCATATGCTTAACCAACAGGCCTCGCTTACTCTGATGTTCCACGCGCTGGCGGATCCGACTCGTCGCCTCATGGTGGATCGGCTGAGCCGTGGACCTGCGTCGGTGAGCGAGCTGGCTCGTCCACTCGCCATGTCGCTGCCGGCTGTCGTGCAGCACCTACAGGTGCTGGAAGCGAGTGGCCTGGTGCGCTCCGAAAAGATCGGACGGGTGCGCACCTGCCGGATCGAGCCCGCCGCATTGCAGACGGCCGAGGAGTGGATCAACGAGCGGCGTACGAGCTGGGAACGCCGCCTCGATCGACTTGGTGAGTATCTCAGCGCACAATCCGACGAACCTGACCGCTAGGAGGAAATCATGACCGAACGATCCGTCACCCACTCCACGTTTGTGATCGAGCGCAGCTATGACGCTTCGCCCGCCAGGGTGTATAGCGCCTGGGCAGATCCCATCGTCAAGCGACGCTGGTTCGCGGGACCTGATGAGTGGGGTACCGGCCGGCATGAACTCGATTTTCGCGTCGGTGGTCGAGAAATCAATCGGGGCGGTCCAGCCGGGGGACCCGTGTACACCTTCAACGCCCTCTATCAGGACATCGTGCCGGATCAGCGTATCGTCTACACCTACGACATGCACGTCGACGATACCCGCCTATCGGTGTCGGTCGCAACCATAGAATTCCTGCCCGCGGAGACGGGCACACAGCTCATCCTCACCGAGCAGGGCGCCTTTCTCGATGGACTCGATCAGCCGGAATATCGCGAGCAGGGCACCAGGCAACTCCTGGACGCCCTCGGCGCAGAGCTCCGCCGCCAGCCGGCGACCGCGTAACCGCATGAGACGATTGGATGCCGGATGACAAATCGCCGGCACTCGAAAAATATTCCCCTTTGACAGACGTGCAAACCGTCGTAG
>DAINCT010000391.1:0-4375 GCA_036732245.1 Chloroflexota bacterium
CAGCGTACGTCCGGACCGCCCCGTTGGAGCAGTTCCATCTCCCGGAGCTTGCTCTCCAGTCGCTCGCGCCGACGACGCAACGACTGGTAGGTAGCCGGGTGGGATCGGCACCTCCGGGTGAGACAGGACCGCAATGCCCTCATGACTGGGCCAGGGCTGGCCGCTTAGCCATGGCTCGCCGTTGAATGTCCAGTTCCGTAGGTCGACGAAGGCACGATCACCCCAGAAACTGAGCACGCTCAGACGCGCATCAAGACTATCCAGACGTTGCTCGACACTCAGAGTCATGGAGGCTCCTTCCTACATCGAAATCGACGTCATTCCGCGCATCCCTTCATCGCGCTTCACACCGGCCCAGGTTGATCCCTATCAGCCCGTCTTCGAGTCCCACGAATAGTGTTGATCCGTCTGGCGTGACGGCGAGGGATCTGATGCTCGATTGACGTCCAGGGAGGGGGACACGGGCCAGCGGACGAAGCGTACGCTCCGATGTGAGAACGATGGTACCGTGGCGGGTAAAGACGAGGAGATCGCGGGGTGGGTCCAGCGCGAGGGGTCCTGATGCAGCGATGGCGGAAACAGGCGTGCCGTGACGTAGGGAGAGCGCTCGAATCGTGTCGGCGTCGTCGAGAAAGAGACGATCGTGCGTCATATCAGCGGCTGCCGGTGGACCGTCAACCGAATATGAGGTCAGAACGCGTGAACCAGGCGAAGAGCTGGACCGAGTGTCCAGGATTGCAATTGTACCGCTGACATCGTGAGCGTCGGGGACATAGGCAGCAAGTCTATCCCGGCCCGCAACGCCCAGCCAGATACCGGCATGGGTGACGCCCAGGTGGGTGAGCCAGAGGACTCGGGGCGGCCTGACCCGACTGACGTCCAACGCCTCGACGATCGCGGACGGCCGAGAGCTATCCCAGCGCTGACCGGCAATATAAACCCGCCCTGCAGGGTCCAAGACCATCGCCGCCGGCCAGCCCAGCGCCTGGAGATTAAGCCGCCATCGGACCAGGACGTGGCCGTTTCCGGGATCGAGCAATAAGAGAGACGTATCAACGACAACGTACACCGTGCGGGTGTCCCTGCTCGCAGCGAGACCAGGCGGCGTGAAGTAGTGTGACAAGGCGACCATGACCGGGCGTTTGTGAGCGGCTGCGGGGAAGACCAGCAGGTTGTCGTGTGGCAGAAAACGGGCATCAAGCACGTCTCTCCCTCTACCTGATCGGTGAACCAGAGCTACAGCTTCTGTCGGTGGTCGAATGGCCAGCAGGTCATCGACGCGGACCGGCCAGCGGCTGATAGTGTGGACGACCGGCAGGCAGCGCGGTGGGGATACAGTCATCCGGACGCCGGACACGGATGCCCCTACGGTGATGGCTACTGCAAGGGAAGTCCGCGGTGCGCCGGTCGCTCTCATGCGTGGAAATCGCGATGGACACCCGCACAATGTAGAAAGCCAGCGAGCAGGCACTCGGCTCACCCCTTGAGGGCACCCATCGTCAACCCTTGGGCCAGGAAGCGCGAGACGAAAAAGAACAGGAGAACGGCCGGCAGGCCATACAGGACGGCGTAGGCCGCGAGTTGGCCGTAGTTCACCTGCCCGTACGCGCCGAAGAAGGTGTAGATGTTCACCGAGGCAGGCAGGTGATCCGGGCTCTGAAAGATGATGAATGGGACGAAGAAGTTCGTCCAGGCACTGAGGAAGCTAAACACGCCTACCACAGCCGCTCCCGGAGCCGCGAGTGGGAGGACGATACGAAAGTAGGATCTCACGAGTCCTGCACCGTCCACCCAGGCCGCTTCCTCCAACTCGACTGGCACCGAATCGAGAAAGTTCTTCATAAGCCAGATGTTGAACGGAAGACTGCTGGCGACCAGGAAGAGGATGACGCCGGGGTAGGTATCGACGAGATTGAGCTTGACGTACATCGCATAGAGTGGGGTGACCATCGCCAGAACCGGCAGCCCGCTAGCGAAGAGAATGATATACATGAGCAATGGCTTGAGACGGAACTGGTAGCGCGAGAGCGGATAGGCGGCGAGACCTGCCAGCAGCACGATGAGCACCATCACGCTGATGGCAAGGATAGCGCTGTTCAGGAATGGCCGCCCTACCAGACCGCTCGAGATAATGGATCTGAAGTTGGAGAGGGTGGGGCTGCTGGGAATGCTGACTGCGAAGCTGGCGGCGGGATTAATGCTGGCGAGAACGAGCCAGGCGAACGGGATCAGAAAGAATAGCCCCAGGAGTATCAGGATGATATAAACGATGGCGCTCCGGATGGACGTGCGCTTGAACGGCACTGACATCGGTTGCTCCTTTCCCGTTCTTAGAACTTCAAGCGCAGGACGCGAATGTAGACCAGTGAGAGAATCGCACCCACTGCCAGGATGAGCAGCGACACCGCTGTTCCGTAGCCAATCTGGTAGAACTTGAACGCCTGCTGGTACATGTAGATAGTCATAAGCTGCGTCTGGTAGCCGGGCCCACCGGCCGTCAGGACCCACACGAGCGTAAAGTCCGAGAGGGTTTGCAGGGTGATGAGGAGCAGATCAGTGGCGATGGCAGCCGTGAGGAGAGGCAGGGTAATCGATCGCAGTCGCGCTAATATGCCGGCTCCGTCAATCGACGCCGCCTCATACAACTCTCGAGGAATGCCCGCCAGCGCTGCCGTGAAGATCAGCATCGAGAAGGCCGTGCCACGCCAGACGTTAGCCACAATGATAGATGCCATCGGAGTATCGTTGAGCCACGCGCGCTGTGGCAGACCGAAGAGGGCGCTGATACTGTTCAAGAACCCATCCTGATGAAGGAAGGCCGACCAGAGGAACCCTGCCACCACGTCGGGGATGACCCACGCCGCGATTATGACCGCCCCGATTGCGGCCTTGAACACGGCCATCCGGCCCTGCATCAAAAGTGCCAGGAGAAGACCCAGGCCAGCCTGCCCGATGATCGCCGATGCGGCAAGGTAGGTGATCGACACGCGTAGGGAGTTGAAGAAATTGGGGTCCTGGAAGATCTGGGAGAAGTTTGTCGTGCCAATCAAGCTTGGGTGCGCTGCACCCGGGCCGGTAAGCGCCATGTCGGTGAAAGCCGTGTACAGCGCGTAAAGACTCGGACCGAGCATGAACACGGCCAGGACGACAAAGGCCGGAACCATGAACAGGTAACCTCCGCGTATACGGAAGCGCACTCGCCGCCCAGGGGCGGGAGTGGGACGTAAGTCTGTCTCGATCTGCACTCGAACTCTCCTCTCACCGCGACCGATAGAGGGGGGTCGGCCAGGCCGCCACTCGCCCCCTCCTCGGTCCTGAGGCCACCGCGACTATCAGTGGCGAGAGATCCAATTGGATCTCTCGCCACCGGGCAGGTCAAAGACGCTCAGTGCTTCTCGGTGTGGCTCGACCCCACAATGGCCGTCACCTTCCTCTGGAACGTGGACGCGGCGTCCGATGGCGACATGCCGGACATCACGTTCTGCATCGCCTCGTCGATGACGTTGGAGACGCGTGGGTACTCCGGGAACGCCGGGCGGAACTGCGTGACGTTGAGCAGGCCGGTGAAGAACGGGCTGAGCGGCATGTTCTTATAGGAAGAAACGGCAAGCTCGTCCTTGCGTGTCGCAATGTTGTTGATGTGCACGTCGTACCAGGCGAGCAGGTCTTTGGAGTTGACCACCTTGAGTGCCTGACACGCGGCAGCTTTGTTGGAAGACCTGGCGCTGATAGAGTACGACCAGCCACCGGAGAGCGTTATGTAGTGGGGTGCCTGGCCGAACTCGGTCGGCATCTTGGCGTGCCCGAGGACCGTGTTCCATGCCGGCCAGGGATGCGCCCCGCCCTTGACCCAGTTGGTAGGCATCCAGGACCCATCGATGTCGATGCCGAGCTTGTTGTTGGGTAGCAGCTCCTGCGCAACCTTGAGACCGGCCTGCGGGCTGAGGGCAATGTCGTTGGAAGGCCCGAGAAGGCTCTTCGGATCGTAGACGGTCTGGACGAATTTGAGGCTATCGGTGAAACCTTTGCCGGATACCACCCACTTCTTGGTTGAGTAGTCGTACAGTGTGTCCTTGGTACCGTAAAGCAGCATCTCGAAGCCCTGCATGGTCGACGCTTCGTCGCCCGCGATGCCGGAGTACAGGTTCATCGGGATGACGCCCTTCACCTTGGACTTGATCGTGCGCGCGGCCTTGAGAATGTCGGCCCAGCTTTGCGGCTGCCAGTTGGTGGGCAGGCCCGCCCTCTTGAAGATGTTCTTGTTGTACCAGATCAGTCGGACATCGGTGCCGTTCATGACGCCGTAGACGTGCCCCTTGAAAGTCGTGATGCTCTGCATCTTGGGGAACCACTGTGACCTGTAATCCTTCCATGG
>DAINCT010000392.1:0-4373 GCA_036732245.1 Chloroflexota bacterium
CCGCGAACGCGTGGTGCTTTCGGTGACATGCCACCCATTCCTTCGTGACGATGGCTGTCGAGAGCCACAACCAGAGCCGCATTGGCAAGGCTGCGAGGAAGTGCAACTTGACCCCACGGTGGGTTTGAGCTCGATGCAGAAAGAGTGTGACCGACACGTTGGTGAGGTGTCCGGCGACAATTACGAACAAAATCGGCTTCCACCAAGCCGTTGCCCAGCTTCCGAAATCCGGCATTACTAACTCCAGTGATCTGTATCGGGTACGCCCGCAATCTATCGGAGAGCCCCTCTTAAACCAAACGACCACACTACTCTCGCGTAACCGGGCGCGCGGGATTCGCCGGCGGAGGGCTCCCCCACGTGTCGTTCGTGGGATTCCAATCAGGTACCGAAGGATCCGGCCAGAGCCGAACGCCCGTTACTGGACCGCGCACCGGTAGCACCGCCTCAAATCGATTGCCGCGAGCCCAGATGTTGACGGGTAGCGAAAAATCCTGACTTGTACCATCCGCGTAGGCCACTCGTAGCCGGACCGGAAACGGTATGGACGTATTCCGGCGTAGCGCGATCACGGCGAATGTCTGACCCTCGGATGTGCGTGTGGAAACGCTTTCGATGCCGATGTCGAGAACGTCCGTAGTGTAGAAGAAGCTATGCCAGAACCAGGAGAGGTCTTCGCCGACTGAATTCTCGATGCTGCGGAAGAAATCTCCGGGTGTTGGATGCCTGAACGCCCAAGTCCGGGTGTATTCGCGGAACGCAGAATCAAATAAATCAGGTCCGACAACGTGGTTCCGCAGCGTCAGCAGCACAACCGCGGGTTTTCGGTAGCCGATCGCGCCCAGCGCGGCACCATCGATGTTGTCCGGCGCCGTCATTAGCGGCGACTGGGTTCCCGCCGTTACCGCATCGCCCCAGTTCTTCAGGTAGCCGGGGTAGGCATTCTGTCCCGGATAACGAGCCTCATTCGCGAACGCATTGAGGTAGGTGTTGAAGCCTTCGTCCATCCAGGCATAGCGACGCTCATTCGAGCCGACGATCATCGGAAACCATTCGTGCCCGTGCTCGTGATTGATCACGCCGAAGATCGACGAGGGATCATCATTGCCGTAGTGCACCATGACGAACATCGGGTATTCCATTCCGCCAACCGGGCCCGCGACGCTCGTCGCCTGCGGATAGGGATAGGGAAAGAAGAGCTGTGAGTACTGACGAATGGTCCACGCCGTCTGTTCGGCCGCGTGTTCCCACGCTTTTCCGGCTTTGGGGAATTCGTAGTACGCTTGCGCCAGTCCGCCGTCCCAGCTGGTTGCATCCCATCTGAAATCAGGAGCACCCGCCCACGCGACATCGTGGACGTGTTGCGCGCGGAAATGCCAGGTTTTCGTTCCAGCAACGCGTCGTGTCTTTGCCGCGGCCGCTTCCGGTTGGGTAATGATTTGAACTACGTCGGTGCCCCGTGACGCCGTCGTGAGACGGCGGCGTTGCTCCGCGGTCAGGACATCTGCAGGATTCTGCAGCACGCCGCTGCCGGCAACGGTATATCCCGCTGGCACCGTCACTGAATAGTCGACATCTCCGTACTCGAGGTAGAACTCGCCTTGGCCGAGGTACGGATCGGTGTTCCATCCCCGAACGTCGTCGTAAACCGCCATGCGCGGGTACCACTGTGCGATCTCGAAGAGCGCGCTGTCTCGTCCCATCCGATCCGATCCGTGCTCGGGCACTCTGAAGGAGTACTTGATGGAGATCGTCGCTTTCCCCCCGCCGGGCGTCAGCGGTGTGGGAAGATCGAGACGCATCATGGTGTCGTTGATCCGGGGCTGCACGGACGTCCCATTCACCTGCACATCCGTCAGGTCGTAGCCCCCCTGGAATCCCCTCACTCCCCAGCGCGAGTCCGCAGGAAACAGCGCGGATCCCTTGCTTCCCGCGCGGTAGAGGTTCTGGTCGACCTGAACCCAGACATATCGAAGGGTGTCGGGCGAATTATTGGTGTATCTGATCTGCACCGAGCCGTTGAGCTGCGCCGCGCCAGTATCGAGCGATGCAGCTATCGTGTAGTCCGCTCTCTGTTGCCAGTAGTCGGGGCCCGGCACACCGCTTGATGAGCGGTAGCGATTTGGGCCGGGCCAATCGATTCGGTTGGTGGTGGCAAAAGGATCATCGCGCTGGGTATCGAAAACAGAGCCGGATGTTGTAGCAGTGGCGACTGGCATTCGCACCGGCGCGAGAACGACTGGGGTCTGCTGAGCGCACGCTGCAAGTGCGGCAAGCAGAAAGGCGTAATTCTTCACGTTCAAGAGCTGTTGTGTTGAGGAATTCGTAACTTGCGGACGGGTAGACAGCAACGTAAGGGCCAGCCCGCCTGACATCCACTTGCGCGAGTTGTTCGACGTCCGTAGCCTCTCCCCAATGAGTCGGTCCAAAGCACTACAGCCTCTCGTTGAGGGACGCGCTACCGCGGAGGGCACGAACCGTTTTCGAAAACGGTTCGAGAATGGGCAAATCGACCACTTCTACCGGCCACTCTCTGACGGCCTCGTAGTCTCCTCACTCGGTCTCGGTACCTACCTCGGCGAATGCGACGACGCCGAAGACGGTCGTTACACGGCAACCGTCATTGCGGCTCTGGGAAAAGGCGTGAATCTGCTGGATACAGCCATCAATTACAGATGTCAGCGCTCGGAACGCGCAATCGGAGAAGCCGTTCGCATCCTGATCTCCCGGGGCGATGTTGAGCGGGAAGAAATAGTGATCTGCACCAAGGGCGGATACATACCTCTCGAGCGCACGCCGCCCGGTACCAAGGAGGGATATCGCGGCTTTCTCGACAGCGAGTATTACGGGCCCGGCGTAATGCAGCCGGAGGACGTGGTATCCGGAGGCCATTGTCTTACCCCGCGATACTTGAACGATCAGATCGAGCGAAGCAGGCGCAACCTCGGACTCGCATTCATCGACGTCTATTACCTCCACAACCCCGAGCAACAACTCGATGTGTTGAATCGCTCGAAATTCCTGAGCGTGATCCGTGCGGCATTTTCAACATTGGAGGAACAGGTCCAGCGTGGGATCGTTGGTTGTTACGGCTGCTCGACCTGGAATGGGTTCCGCGTACCGCCCGAAGCTCGAAACCATTTGAGCCTCGAAGAGCTCGTAACCGTTGCGCGCGAGGTTGGAGGCGAGAACCACCACTTCAGGATCATCCAGCTCCCCATCAACCTCGCCATGACCGAGGCAGTGCGCGTTCCTACCCAGCGTGTGGGCACTGACCGAATCTCGCTGCTGGAGGCGGCGCACCGTGTCGATATTGGAGTGGTTGGAAGCGCCACTCTCATGCAATCGCAGCTCACACGATCGCTCCCGGACCAGCTTCGCTCCGCTTTTCCCGGGTTCAACAGCGATGCCCGGCGCGCCATAGCGTTCGCACAGTCCCTCCCCCTCACCGCCGCGCTGGTTGGAATGAAATCTGTGGCGCACCTCGAACAGAATCTGGAGCGCGCCGCGCTCAGCTAGAGATCCGCAACTCGGAAATTGGTCGCGACATAATCGTATGGCTCAACAACAAATGCATCTTCCCGCCCACCATCGGCCAGGAGGTGGCTTTCGCAATCCCTGGCCGTCCTCGCAGATGCACGGATTGCTTGATTTTCTGAAGTGGTCATTAGTAGAGCGGCGGCGGAATCCGCGCCGCCCGGATCCCGACCCCAGCGTGTTCACTCGAGTGCCCCCCTCGTACGTCGTTCCGCGGACAGCTCCCGATTTGTCCACCATTACCTGGATCGGACACACCAGCTTCCTGATCCAGACAGGCGGACTCAACCTGCTGACAGACCCGACGTGGAACGAACGTGCGTCACCGGTACAGTTCGCCGGGCCGAGACGATGGGTGCCACCTGCGGTCGACTTTGATGCGCTGCCTCCCATCGATGCCGTAATTCTCTCGCACGACCACTACGACCATCTCGACTCGTCTACTGTATCACGTCTCGCGGAGCGTTATCCCGCGGCGAGGTGGTACGCGCCGCTCGGCGTGGGAGCATTTCTCCAACGCCGTGGCGCACGTGACGTTATACAGAGCGACTGGTGGGACGAGAGCACGTTGGGTGAGCTGCATTTGACTTGCCTTCCCGCTCAACACTTCTCGGGACGAACCCTCGGCAAGCGAAACACTACCCTCTGGTGTGGCTGGGGGCTGCGCACAGAGAACCACTCTCTTTTCTTTGCCGGGGACACTGCCCTTCATCCGGATTTTGGGTCTATCGCCACGAGATGCGGCCCTTTCGACGTCGCAATTCTGCCAATCGGCGCTTACGAGCCTCGCTGGTTCATGGGTTCCGTGCACATGAACCCGGAAGATTGCATCAACG
>DAINCT010000393.1:0-640 GCA_036732245.1 Chloroflexota bacterium
TCAAGGACTGCGCGTATCCGCGCTTGGTTTGGGCGCGATGGGTATGTCGGAGTTCTATGGTGAGACCAACGACGAGGAATCAATCGCAACTATCCATCGCGCGTTGGATCTGGGGGTGACGTTTGTCGACACCGCCGACATGTACGGCGTTGGACATAACGAGGAGCTGGTCGGTCGCGCCATCCGCGATCGTCGAGATCGCGTCGTGCTCGCCACCAAGTTTGGAAACGTGCGCGGGCCGAACGGCGAACGTCTGGGCGTCGACGGCAGCCCCGAGTACGTGATCAAGGCGTGCGATGCCAGCCTGCGACGGCTCGGGGTCGGCCACATCGATCTCTATTATCAGCACCGGGTCGATCCGGACACGCCGATCGAAGAGACCGTGGGAGCCATGGCTCGACTCGTCGAGGAGGGCAAGGTTCGGTACCTCGGGCTTTCCGAGGCAGCTCCAGATACCATCCGTCGCGCCCACGCCGTGCACCCGATTGCGGCCCTGCAAACCGAGTATTCGCTCTGGAGTCGCGATCCCGAGGAGCAGATTCTCCCGACCGTGCGGGAATTGGGAATCGGTTTCGTGCCGTATAGCCCGCTGGGCAGGGGATTCCTCACCGGTCAAATCCGAAGGCCTGAGGATCTGGCG
>DAINCT010000393.1:650-4372 GCA_036732245.1 Chloroflexota bacterium
CCGCGTTTTCAGGGCGAAAACTTCCAGCGCAATCTCGATCTGGTCGACAAGGTGCGGGAGTTGGCGGAACGCAAGGGCTGCAAACCGTCGCAGCTCGCGCTCGCCTGGCTGCTGGCACAGGGCGATGACATCGTGCCGATTCCCGGCACCAAGCGGATCAAATACCTCGAAGAGAACCTGGGCGCACTCGACGTCGTTCTCACGTCGGCCGATCTTCAGGCACTCGACCAGGTCGCGCCCCGAGGTGCCGCCAGTGGCGAGCGATACCCGGAAGCCGCCATGGCCGCAGTCAATCGCTAACTTCGCCCCACAGCGCCCTTCTGAATGCCGCGTGGCGCTCACATTCGAGCGGCACGCGGCTTCAACTGTCTGTCGAGCTTCCTCCCCGTCGTCGACGCGTCGCCAGGTGCCGAACCAGCAGGCAGTACGGAGTCAGCCCCAACCCCCTATATCTTCCTTGATATATAGTGGAGAGCGATTTCATGACATTTCAGCCTCAAGGAACCACGTTTGACAGCTGTTGCGCGGCAACCCCGACAGATTGACTACATCGAACTGAAACACCGCGTGAGCGGGGCCGGCCTCCTGGAGCGACAGGTCTCATACCACACCACCAAGGTATTGCTCACCTTTGCCATGTACGCCGGCGGCATCGCCCTCATAGCCGTACTTCGCAATCCGTGGCTGCTCGCTCTGGACGCCCTCTTTCTCGCCTTCGCCTTCACTCAAATTGCATTTCTGGCCCATAGCGCCGGCCACAAACAAATCCTTCCGGGGGGCAGGTGGAACGACGCCTTTTGCCTCGTGTTCATGAATCTGTTTCTGGGTGGCAGTGCCGGCTGGTGGATCGAGAAACACAATTTACATCACGGCAATCCCAACCATGTGGATCTGGATCCGGACATTTCGTTGCCGGTGATCGCGTTCTCTCGCGAGCAGGCAGTGACGAAACACGGCATCGCCCGGCTGATCGTGAAATATCAGGCCTTTCTGTTCGTGCCTCTCCTGACGTTCGAGTACTACAGTCTGCGCGCCGCCTCGTTCAAGTATCTCGTGCTCGGTCGCTCGAAGCGCGGCGTCCTGGAAAGCACTGCGATGGCCTTGCATTACCCGCTCTACTTCGGGTTCGTCATCTGGCAGCTCGGACTCGTGGGCGCCCTGGGCTTCCTCGCGCTGCAGCAGGGTTTGACCGGGGTCTACGTCGGTCTCTCCTTCGCTCCCAACCATAAAGGTATGCCATTGCTGGATGAGGGATGCGACCTGGATTTCGTCCGGCGCCAGGTAGTGACCTCGCGGAACCTCACCAAGAATCGGGTGAGCGACTACCTTTTCGGGTCACTGGCCACGCAGATCGAACACCATCTCTTTCCTACCATGGCCCAGAACAACGTGCGCAAAGCTGATCCCATCGTGAAAGAGTTCTGCCTGGAACGCTCGATTCCCTACCATGAAACCGGCCTCTTCGCTGCATTCCGTGAAATCTTGCTGCACCTGCACGACGCCGGTACGCCGCTGCGACGGCCCAAGAGCTACGCTGGCTCGCCGTAAGAGTTCAGCCAGACGATCTATCGATCGGTCAGCGCAAGTTTGGCCGCGAGCCCAACGAAGGCAACGGCGAAGGAACGACGCATCCAGATCAAGATGCGAGGGCGCGCGAGGAGATGGTTTCGGACGGACGCGGCGAACACTCCATAGCCGATGAAGACGACCAGCGTGACCAGCATGAAGACACCGCTCAATTGCAGCATACGGACGGACGCACCGGGGTCTTTGGCGCTCACGAATTGTGGCAAGAAGGCGACAAAGAAAATCGTGAGTTTCGGGTTGAGGACGTTGATCAGGATGCCGGAGAGAATCACCCTGACCGGTGAGTGTGGGGTCGTTTCCTCGTGGACCGCGAGTGCGTCCTTGTCCCGCAGGGTGGACCAGGCCATGTACAGCAGGTACGCGACACCGAGAAGTTTCAGCGTCTGAAAGGCCAGCGCGCTGGCCTGGAGCAATGCGGCGAGGCCCATGATCGCTGCCATCATAGGCGGAACGATGCCCAGCGTGCAGCCGATTGCGGCAATGATGCTTGCTCGTGTGCCGCGAGATAGCCCAGCCGCCAACGTATAGAGAACACCGGTACCAGGTGTAATCACGATGACAAGGGTAGTCACGAGGAATGCCAAGCTCACGCGGACTTACTCTGGAGCACGTATTCCAGGACCAGCACACCCAATGGCGGCAAGGTAAGCTCCGCCGAGTAAGGCTTACCGTGCCACGGCACCCCCTCCGTCTCGATCAGTGGCCGATCGTGCACCCCGCTGCCTCCGTACTTGGCGTCGTCCGTCGTCAGCACCTCCCGATATTCACCTTCATTCGGTAATCCCAGCCGATAATCGTGTCGCACGACCGGCGTGAAATTGCAGATCGTGATCAGGCCGGGATCCTCCAGATTGGCGCGGCGCTGAAAGGCAATCACGCTGTTCTCGGAATCTGTAAAGTCGATCCATTGAAACCCGTTCCAATCCGCGTCGAGTTCGTGCAGGGCCGGACGTCCGCGGTACAGGCGATTGAGATCCCCTACGAGCCGCTGCATGCCACGATGAAGGTCGACGTACGGGTCCTGACTCTCCAACAGGTGCCAGGAAGCGCTGCTCGCATAGTTCCATTCGGTCCATTGACCGAATTCATCGCCCATAAATAGCAGCTTCTTGCCGGGATGGCTAAACATGTACCCGAAGAGTAGCCGAAGGTTCGCGAACTTTTGCCAATCGTCTCCCGGCATCTTGGCAAGGAGCGAGCCCTTGCCGTGCACGACCTCGTCATGAGACAGGGGAAGCAGAAATCGCTCAGAAAAGGCATACATCAAGGAAAATGTGATCTCTTGTTGATGGAAGCGCCGGTGCACGGGATCGTACGCCACGTATTGGAGCGTGTCATGCATCCATCCCATGTTCCACTTGAGGTCGAAGCCCAGTCCTCCGTGCTGCACACTGTTGGTGACACCCGGCCACGCCGTGGATTCTTCGGCGATCGTCAGCGCCGCGGGGAATTCGTCGTGTACCACCGCGTTGAACTCCTGGAGGAATGCGATGGCTTCCAGGTTTTCCCGGCCACCGTAGCGGTTGGGGATCCATTGATCGGGTGTACGCGAGTAGTCGAGATACAGCATCGACGCCACCGCATCGACCCGTAGTCCATCGATGTGGTAGCGATCGAGCCAGAAAAGCGCATTCGAGACCAGGAAGTTTCGTACCTCGCTCCGGCCGTAATTGAATATGAGCGTGCCCCAATCAGGATGCTCACCCTGACGTGGGTCTGAATGCTCGTACAGATGGGTCCCATCGAATTGCGCCAGGCCGTGGGCATCTTTCGGGAAGTGTGCCGGCACCCAGTCAAGCAACACACCAATGCCGGCCCGATGACAGCAATCCACGAAGTACATGAAATCCTGCGGTGAGCCGTAGCGCGCCGACGGCGCAAAATACCCGGTTGTTTGATATCCCCATGACATGTCTAGCGGGTGTTCGGCCACCGGCAGGAGTTCGATGTGCGTAAAACCCATTTCCGCGGCATACTCGCTGACCTGACCGGCGAGTTCACGATAGGTCAGGAATCTGTCCGGTTGCCCGGGATCTCGTTTCCAGGAACTGAGATGGAGCTCGTAGATGGAAATCGGCCGGGACGCCACATCATCAGAAGGCCGATCGGTCATCCATGTGTCGTCGCCCCAGGTA
>DAINCT010000394.1:0-4364 GCA_036732245.1 Chloroflexota bacterium
CGCCGCTCTGGCAGCTCAGAATAAAGCAGCGTCTGATTGACGACCTACACTAGCATTAATTCCTCCGTCGGCCAGCGCCTTCCCGTCATCCTTCTGGCCCGCCTTTACGGCATCGCGTCTTACACTCTCGCGCGCCTCACTCACCAAGTCAGACAGGGTTGCCAAAACAGCGAGTTGGCGAGAGGTGAAGAGATCGCTCCACTGCGTTAAACCGTAGTTGCCAATGCGGAAGCCGAGCGCTTGCTGAAAAAAGTCGATGTCAGGCTTCCACTCCGGCCTCGCCTGGCGAGCGACATCCTCCATACCTTCAGTTGGTGATAAGTAAACCCGCCTGCGCTCCCCCTCGGCAACGACGCCCATCAAGCGTGCGCCCATTCGACCGGCCTTGCCTTCGGTCCTGATGTAGTCGGCCAAGATCGGCGCGCCCGACATGACGCAGCGAAAGTTCGCTCCAGAAAGTTTTGTACCGTTCTTCGCTGCCTCGGCGTCCTTGGGCTTCCCTACTTTGACGGCAAATCGGTAATCGCTGCCCTCAATAATTGGCTCGACGTGGGCTTCCTTGCCCGGTTTGGTGGAGAGCATGAAGGTAGAGGTGAGCGGCACATCCACCTGTGCGAATGCTGGGTTCGGACTCTTGACGGTGCGTGCCCACAGCCAGGCAATGACTGTGAGCTCCCGCCCGACAAGTGGTTCCAAGTCGGCGCGCTCCGCTGCCATTTCTGGCGTGATCTCGGCCTTTGGGTATAGGTGCCCGATGCGCTTCTCGGCCTCGTCGCGCATCCACTGCCCGTAGTAGCACACATCCTCCGTTAGTCCCTGTACGCCAGACCACTCGTGCGCGAGTAGCCGGTTCTCCTCACAGGCCTGGGGGTTCACGGGCGGCCGGTCGCGGAATTTCGGCGGGACCTCGATCATCGCCTTGCATATCAGCACCGCCACAGGGTTCAAGTCACTAGCGCAGGCTTCTATGCCTAGGCGCTGAGCCTCTAGAGGCAGTGACCCAGCACCCGCGAAGGGGTCGTGAAACCCGGGCAGCTTCTCAGGGTCGAACAGCTCTTTCGCCCTCGGATGGTCCGCGTTGTCGGCGCAGGTCCGGCGCCAGCTCCGCCAGATTTCGTCCCGCGCCGCCTGCAGCACCTTCTCGTTCGTCGTGTTCTCCCACAGCACCAGCCGGCGGATGATGTCGAACAGCCGTTCCCGCTCGATGTCGGCGGCGCAGTCCTCCAGCGTCGGCTCTGGTCCTGGCCCCGGAACTGACGCATCGCCAGGGCCGGCAGCCTCGTGCTTGGCTTTCAGCTCTCTCCAAAGATCGCGCCGCTTAGCGAGCTCCTGCGATGTCGAGTCCCGCTTGCCCGGATCGCCCAGCAGCTCGTCCACATACTCCGACGGGTCGTCCACCATCTGCGAGAAGATCACCGCCCGCGCCGCCGCCAGCGGCCGCCGCGCCCACCACAAGTGCAGCGTGGACGGATGCCCGTGGCGGATCGACTTCTCCCGAGCCGACGCCACATTAATCGCCTCCAGCGGCAGGGCGACCTCTATGAGCTTCTTGCGAGTCTGGGCGTTCATGAGAATCCTCGCCTCTCTAACTCACCGCGAAGGCTGGCAACGGCCTGGTCCGCATCCTGCACGGCGGCCATGGCGTCGGCAATTGTCGGATCAGGTTCCTCGTCGGGGTACCGGCTCGTGACCGCCCAGGCGGAAAGCGCCGAGAGGTCAAACGCAGAGCTGCGAAGCTCCCAATCCGCCGCAAGTAAACTGCGCAGAGCGTCCAGACTATGGCTGCGTGGCGGCGCAATCCCGCTGAAGATGAGCGCCGCTTTCAGGGCCTTTTCCACAGCTTGTTGTGCGTGGAAGCAGGCAACGCCGGCGCGCTCCTCACCCAAGGCCAAGTTTTCCTCGGCTACGGCCAAATCGATAGCCGCCGCGCGCAGCCAGCGACGGATGTCCTTGGCATCTTCAGGCGAGCTCGTAAACCACCCTCCCCTCCCGAAGCGCGGGACGCAGCACGCTGCCGAGTGCGTCCCTCCGGCGCTCAATTTCTTCTGGGGTGGTGACCAGCACGTCCACCGGCGCGGGTATGTCGCTGAGCGCACGGAAGATCTCAACCATGGCGCTGTGCTTGTTCTCGACATGGGGTAAAACGACCAACAGGTCCAGGTCGCTGTCTGGCCGCGCGTCGCCGCGCGCCATCGACCCGAAAAGGATCACCTTGAGCGGATGGAACCGCTCCACGATCCGCGCCGTGATGATCGGCAGGTATTGCTCATTCGTCATCGACGGAAGTCTGCCATCAGGCCGCTCCCTGCTGAACCGTCGGGTCGCCACGGCCCTCTTCGAGCAGCTTCTGGATGTCGATGCCCGTAACGGTTCGCTCGTACAGCACTTTGCCTTCTCGTAGCGCTGGTCGCAAGATGCTGCCCGCGACGTTCCCGCGCGTCTCGATCTCTTCCGGGGTCGTCACGAAAACGTCTTTCGCCACCGGCACGTCCAGCAATGTCCGGCGGATCTCCACTACCGCGCGGTGTTTGTTCTCGATTGCCGGCAGGACCACCAGCAGGTCGACGTCGCTGTCCGCCCGGGCATCCCCGCGGGCGAAGGAGCCAAACAGGATTATTTGCACGGGATCGAACTGTTTGACGATCCGCTCCGTCATCACTTGAAGGAACGATGCGGTTTTTCCAGGGGCAGTACCGTGCCAGACGGTTCGACGTGACTCGGCCTTGCCGTGGCTTCCGCTTGCGCTCACGATCGGAAGTCTCGCATTACCGTTGCCTGCATCAACCTTCGGCTGCCTGACGGGCGCGACTCGCGACGTCAACGATCAGGTCCAGCACGTGGCTTACCTCTGGGACTATCTCCTCGTTCGTCAGGTGCGGGGCTAGGGCGTGATAGCCGCTTTTCCTCATCAGATTGGGGAGCCGCAACTCCCTGAAGAACATCTCGAACAGCGGCTCCAGGAAATCATCCGACACCTTGGTCCCCGCGTCCCAGGGGGACCCCTTTCCAAGGGTGGCCATGGCTTCAGCCACCCTCTCGATGCAGCGCTCCATAACCCCACGCCATTCCCCGGCGAACAGCGGTCCGCCCGCGTACTCGGCGCTGGCCTGGGAAGCCCACTGCAGGAGCGCCTCCCTGGTGCACACGTAGTTCTCGATCTCTCGCCGCTGCCACATGTACTCGCGCAGGTCCGCGCCGTCCTGCAGCGGGTGGTCCAGGTGATCGAACAGGCTGAGCGCCACAAGGTCCGGCTTCGCCTCTCTCAGACCGAAGAAATGCTCCCTGGCTTTGGGCGGTTGATTCGACACGTAGTGTACGAACGGACGCTCCAGAAGCGTGGCCGCCGGGTGCTCCAGCGTTCGGGCCAGCGCGCGCAGGATCGACAGATCGGTCGAGCCCTCGAGGTACAGGACCCAGCCGGTGAGCTCAGCCTGGTAATAGCTGTCGAATCCGATCTCCTTCAGCGACTTGAGGATCTGGCTGCCCCGGTCGTCGATGCGGTGCGGCCTGCCGACAAACGCCACGACGACATCGCGATCCGCTGCCTCGTTGAGCACCACCTCCGAGTGACTTGCCGCGATGATCTGGCTCGACTGCTCGCGCGCGAAGTCTGTCAGGAGCTGATAGGTCTGCCGCTGCCGTAGGATTTCGAGGTGGGCGTCGGGCTCATCCAGCAGAAGCACCGACTGTGGGTTGACGGCAAGATGGGCCAGCAGTAACAGCGTCTGCTGCAGTCCCCGCCCCGCCGAAGACAGGTCCAAGCGCACGCCCGATGATTCCCTGTACGTCATCTCGATCTCGCCGCGTTCTGGAATGTATTTCGGCGGGTCGAGACTGGCGCCAAACAGGTCCCGGATACGGTCACAGATTCGAGACCACTGGCTCATGAGGTCTCTATCGGGCGTGCCCCCGCTGACGATCAGATAGCAGAGGTTGCGAAGCACCTCGGCGGTTCGGCCCTCACCCAGCCGGACATGGATGGCCCCCGGATCGAGCCTCGTCTCGTTGGCGGCAAGGCCGGACATCGGGGGCAGAAAGGCGATGCGGACTGTTGACGCTGCCTCCGGGACCGGCATGCGCTCCGCGTCGGCGGACTCCGCCGTGCGCAGCGGCCGGCAATACAGCGACTCCTCGTTCGCGTAGTCGAACTCCAGGCCGCACTGCCAATCCTGGCCATCGGTAACGCCCTCGA
Organism: Chloroflexota bacterium; assembly: GCA_036732245.1. Classification (GTDB taxonomy): domain Bacteria; phylum Chloroflexota; class UBA5177; order UBA5177; family UBA5177; genus JANWJD01. Next base: position 4,193 of record DAINCT010000394.1, read on the forward strand.
CGATAGTCTCTATCCGGATGTTCTGTGTCCGCTGCCGGCCATTCTCCTTCTGGACGTCTCTGGTCCGCAGGTTGCGCCACAGGAGGTCGGCGTCCGGAACCGGTACGGTGATGAGATCGCGGCGGTTGATGGTCACTCCGGGGCGCTTTTCGGGCGCGGTTTTACCTTTACG
>DAINCT010000395.1:0-4362 GCA_036732245.1 Chloroflexota bacterium
GTGCGCATCGCGCCCCGTGGCGATGTACGGCTCGATCCCGCGCGTCTCCAACGCGTGGGGTGAACCCCTCGGACCAGACCAGTCGTCATGCACAGTGTAGCACGGATAGTAGCCGTAGTAGTAGCCCCTTTCTCTCTCCTTTCTTTGCTTCTTTCTTTCGTCTCTCTTTGTGGAGCGTGTGGATAAGTGGATAACGCGCGCGAGCTGATGGGAGTGCGCTGCCGAATCGTCTCAACATCAGATCGCCTCCGGCATGCGGGTGCCGTGCCCGAGGAGGGCCTCGAATTCGTTGGGCGGCCGATACGCCAAGGACGAGTGCAGCCGCTTGGCGTTGTAGACGTCCTCGATGAAGCGTGCCAGGTTCGCCTCGGCGTCGGCGAAGTCCGCGTACTCCTTCAAGTACACCTCTTCGCTCTTGAGGGTTTTGAAAAAGGACTCTGCCTGGGCGTTCTCGTAGGGATTGCCCGTTCCCGCCATGCTGATTGCGATACCGTTGGCGCGGAGCCGCTCGACGTACGCCGTGGACGCATATTGGACTCCTTGGTCGGAATGATGGATTAAGCCCGGGCACACGGGTCTCGCCGCCAACGCCCGATCAAGCGCTTGGAGCGTAAGCGCCGTGTCGATCCAGCGCGAGAAGGCCCACCCGATCACCTTGCGGCTGAACGCGTCGAGGATCGCCGCCAGGTAGGCGAAGGCGCGCGGCAGGCGGACGTAGGTGATATCGGCGACCCAGACCGCATTGAGGGCCGTCACGGTGTGCGTCTTGATCAGGTTCGGAAACCGCTCCAGGCCGTGGCGCGCGTCCGTCGTCTGGACCCACCGACGCTGGAGCTGACAGAGTAACGACTCTTCGCGCATGATCCGCAGGACGTGTTTGTGGTTGATGATCCAGTCGGCGCGCTGCAACGCTTTGGTCACCCGCCGATAGCCGTAGCCGGGGAACTCCAGGACGATGTCCTCAATCGCCGTGCGCAGCGCCGTGTCCGCAGCGGCCGCGGGCGCGTGGGCAGCACCGTAGAACCAACTCCGATTCACGTCCAGGAGAGCACACATCTGACGCACGGATGTCTCCTCGCTCAATGCCTGGACGAGGGCGTGGCGCGTGCGGACAGAGAGTGCGCCTGCTGTAAGGCTTTTTTTAAGATGCTGTTCTCGACCGTCAACTGGCCAATCAGTCGTTCGAGACTCGCGACTTTCTCCTCACCGGTCGCCGTGCCGGGCGCTCCCGTCGTCCAGCCATCGGCGCCCTTTTCCTCGTACTCCAAACGCCACCGGCGCAAGGTCGTCACATCGATCCCGCGGTCCCGGCAAATCTGGCTGGCTCGCTTCTCTCCCAGGAGCAGCTCCTGCATCGTCTCGCGCTTGAACTCGGCGCTATACGTCGGTGACTTCATCAGAACCGGTCCACCTTTCTCCCCGGGCGCCATCGTAGCACCAAAACAGGGGATCCTCAGTGGTCTGGTTTTTGGGGTTCACTCCAACCATGTCAATAGCCGGGCGGTGTATGCCACGGATAGCCGGGTGGATGTGTACCACGAAAACGAGTTAGGGCCGTCTCTGAAAACCACGTTGGACTACCTTGAATCCGAATTGTTTGGACGATCTTTTGTCGTTGGGTCGGGTGCCGTGTTTGGCGGTCGGGTGTCCATCTCCTTATGGCGATCGCGCTGTCGGTAACTGGGACCGGTCATCACCAGCATCCGCGCGTGATGGGTTAAGCGATCGAGAGCTGCGCTGGCTAGAAGACCATCCCCGAAAACCTCCGGCCATTCCTCAAGGGACCGATTGCTCGTGATGCCAATCGAACGAGTTTCGTACCGGCGCGTCACGATCTCGTACAAATCGTCGACCGCGGGCGGTGCGAGAGGACGTAGGCCAAAGTCATCCAGAATGAGAAAGTCGACGGTACAGATCTTGGTGAGCTTGCGACTGTACCCTCCGTCGGCACGTGCCGCTTGCAAGTCGGTGAGGATCTGGTGCACCGGCCGCATGATCACCCGATGACCACGCTTGATCGCTTCGTAAGCGAGGCCGGCCATCACGTGCGACTTGCCCACGCCGGCGGGGCCGCAGATGAGAACGTTGTCGTGGCGTTCGACGAAGGCACAGGTTTTCAACTCGGTCACCAAGGTGCGGTTGAGGCCAGGCAACGCGCTGAAGTCGAAGCGCGCCAGCGTTTTTCCCTCCTCCCAACCGGCTTCTTGAAGCCGCAAGCGCAACCGCCCTTGGTCACGCCGCTCGATCTCGTCGTCGAGGAGCAACGCGAGAAACTCGCCGGGTGCCAGATGCTCGCGAGCGGCTTGATCGGCTCGCACCTCCAGCGTGCTGAGCATGCCCGAGAGCCGCAGCTGCTTGAGCTTGGGCATGAGCGGATGAACGAGACTCGTGTTGGTCACCATCCTCATCCGGCCACCTCGATGCGGTCGAAGAAATCGGCAACCGGGCGCGCAAAGGCGTAGGCGCGCTCCGTTCCTCCCCGCGGCGTGCTGCTGCTGGCCGGAATCGGCTCTTGATCGAGCGCCGCGTTGAGAATATCCTTGATCCGCCGGTAGCGCACATCGCCAAAATGCAGGGCCCGCTCGCACGCCGCCTCCAACCGGCGCGGTCCCACGCTCTCTTCGAGACGTAAGATGCCCTGAACCGAGCGTAAACGGTCGAGGGGGCGTTCACTCAGGAGCGTTTCCACCACCTGGCCCGTCGCCGAACCCAGCCGTTGCGCGATTTCACGACAGCGTTGGGGAGTTCGCTCGAGATAGGCGGCCTTATCCGCCGGATAGTGCTCGAGGCGGGTGTGCCATTCACCGGGTGTGTGGGCGCGCAGGTGCGTACTGACCAGATCGGCGTCCTGATAGAGTTCGACAACCCGTTCCCCGATGAACGCGTCGAGTTTGTGGCCGACCAGCCGCCACGGAACGGAATAGAAACTGCCGGCGATCTGGACGTGGCAATCCTGATGAACCTTGACCGGGCGCACTTCGAGCAGATCAAACGGCTCGGCCGGTAACGGCAGCAAGGTGGTCTGCTCCTTGGCGTGAAACAGCACGAGCGGCGCCTGGCCGGTCGTTCCGTGGTGGCGCGTTCCGGCCACCTCACGGACCCAGATCACCAGCCGCTCGTTGGCCACATCACCATCGGCGAACTCCTGGCCAGCCATGAAGTTCCGCTGAACATAGTGGACACCCGACTCCACTTTTCCCTTGTGCTCGGGTGTCCGCGGTCGCGTGGGGCTAATCAAGCAGCCGTAGTGCTGGGCCAGACGTCGATACGCTTCGCCCAACACCGGATCATCGAAAGATGCGAGCACGACCGCCGCTTTCAGATTGTCCGGGACGATGCGATGAGGAACGCCGCCAAAGCTTTCAAAGGCGCGGCGGTGGCAGCCAATCCACGTCGCGATCTTCTGGTCAAACACGAGTTCGGCGTACTGATGACGACTGAAGCATAAGGTCATCACGAACACGTAGGCGAGACGGGCCAAGTTGGTGCGTGGATCAATCAGCTGACCAACGCTCCCAAAGTCAACCTGCGCTTCCTCGCCCGGGCCCGTCTCCATCCGCAGGTGAACCTCCGGTGTCACCGGCTGGACTTGTTTCACGAAGCGGCGCAAGGATGAATAACTGCCCGCATAATGGTAGTCTTCGCGCAGCCGCGCCAGGATCGCGGTCAGCTCAACCCCGTCGGCTAAGAGTTTCTCCACCACGTCCCGATACGGGGCCACCGTTGAGGCCGGACGCGGCGGTGGGGGCACCGGACCGATCGCAGCCGTGAGTTCAGCGTTCGTCGGCAGACCACCACGGCCGGCCAGATACCCTTCCTTCTCTCCCAGAGCACGATATTTCTTGACCGTCAGGCGCGAGACACCCAGGTCACGCGCGATCTGCCGATCGCTTTGACCCTGCCGCACCCGATAAATCACGTCACGAATCTGATGCATGTGCAATCGCTCCATCGTATCCTCCGAGATGTCTTCTCAGAGGAGTGTAGCGACGACCCCTTCTCGATCCTGGCAGCTCGATCCACCCGACGTCCGGTGGCAACGACCCACCCGGCGACGAGTGGTCTACAACCATCCGGCGACGGATGGTATACACCCAACCGGCGATGGGTGGATCACACCGCCCGGCGACGAGTGGTCTACACCACCCGGCGACGACTGGTATATTCTCGCCCGGCTAATGACATATGCGTCGCTGTTAGCACCCCAGCAGCTAGTTCCCATTGGCTATCAACCTCGACGACAACGGCCCGTAGTTCAACCGATCGTAGGCTGGGTCTCAGAACCTCCAACACTTCGCCAAGCGTTCGTTCGTTGATCGCAGCCATCTTTCCTCATCCACCTAAAGTGTCTGGACGCCTGGT
>DAINCT010000396.1:0-4359 GCA_036732245.1 Chloroflexota bacterium
GTCACTAATGCGCATAACATTGAACGTCTTAGCCGTCTTGTGTCTGCTCGTGGGGTGCGTCTGGTTTCTTCAGGGAATCAACATCCTTCCGGGTAGCTTCATGACCGGCCAAACGAAGTGGGCCATCTACGGCGGCCTTCTGGTGGTAGCAGGCATCGGCCTGTTCATCTCGGCAAATCGTCGCCGAGTCTGAGTTGTAACATGGTTGCAGCTAAACTCTGGTGTCAGGAAGACAAGGGAGATCTCACATGACCGGGAAAGGAAGCCTCGAGCCGCGTAACCTCGACGAACTCATTGACGTCGATGCTCCCCTGAGCGACCGACAGTTCCAGCGAAAGCTCGAATCGTATCGCGCCGAACGAGACTTTTATAAGCATCTAACGACTCTGAGCACAGCCTCCGTTGTGTTGATCGCAACGTTTCTGGTAAAGGTCTTCCCAAATCCGGAGTGGGCGGATTTGGTGAACATATCGCTGAGCGGGTTTGCTGTTTCTGTCGTGGGTTGCGCCGTCATGTACGCGCTCTCGGTCCTCGATACAGACTCCGAGCTGAGTCTTCATGCCCAAATGCCGACTCGCTGGGTAGGGTGGCTTCCGATGACCGCCGGACTCGGCGGTTTTTTCGTGGGAGTAGCATCGCTTGCAGCCTTTGCGATACACAATCTCTCTTGAACCGCACGAACGTTGCAGCATGTTGGCGATGCCAAATCGATGATCGGTCTTCCGCGCGACAACGACGCGCGTCGGTTTCCGGTATCGGTGAAGGGCGTGGTGATCCGCGACGGCAAAGTAATTCTCCTCCGTAACGAGCGCGACGAATGGGAGCTGCCGGGCGGGAAACTCGAGCTGTCGGAATCTCCAGAACAGTGTCTCGCGCGTGAGATGGCGGAAGAACTGGGACTCGTAATCGAACCGGAGAGGACCCTGAATTCCTGGATCTACACCATCGTCCCTGGCGTAGACGTTCTCATCGTTACATACGGTTGTTTGGAATCTTCCCTGAACGAAGCCGTGCTGAGCGATGAACACAAAGAGCTCCGATGGTTCCCGCTCGCCGGGGTCGATACGTTAAAGATGCCCGAAGGCTACAAAGCCTCGATAAGGTCCTGGTCGGCACGCATGCGAGTCGCCGGCTAGCTAGCACGTCAACCGAGGTATCCGATGCGCTTAACTACCTTCTGCCGCAATCTCACGTTCGCACTGACTTTCGGCTTCATGAGTGACCTCGGTGTCGCCCAAAGCCCGGTCGGCATCTTCGACGCGCAAACGGACGTCGGTCGAGTTAGAAATCCAGGATCCGCGTCATACGACCCGCAGCTCCAGGCGTATACGGTTGTGGGCTCGGGCCAGAACATGTGGACCGACCACGACGATTTCCATCTCGTCTGGAAGAGGATGACGGGCAACTTCATTCTCTCCACGCGGGCGCAGTTCATCGGCGCGGGGGTCGAAGCGCATCGGAAGATCGGCTGGACTATTCGCCCGTCCCTAGGGACCAACAGCGCGCACGTGACCGCGGCGTTGCATGGCGACGGACTCGCATCGCTCCAGTTCCGTCGAACGGCTGGAGCGATCACTGAGGAAGGTAAGTCGCGCGACAGCCTGCCGAACCCGGACGCGGTGATCCAGCTCGAGCGGCGTGACGGCATCTACCTCATGTCCGTCGCGCGATTTGGCGACACGCTCGTCACCCGGGAGCTCGCTGACGTGTCGCTCCCGGATACGGTGTACGTCGGTCTGTTCGTGTGCGCGCACAACGACACCGTCGTCGAGCACGCATCGTTCAGCAACGTGCGCATCACGACGCCCGCGAAGCGGGATTTAGTCCCCTATCGCGGATATATCGGGAGCAATCTCGAGATTCTGGACGTCGCAACTGGAAATGCGACGATCATTCATAGTTACCGGGGATCATTTCAGGCGCCCAATTGGACCCCTGACGGCAAAGCGTTGATCTACGCGCAGGAAGGGCTCCTCTACCGCTTCGATCTATCGTCACGCATGGCCGAGGCTATCAACACCGGCTTCGCGACACATAACAACAACGATCACGTTCTTTCGTTCGATGGCCGGATGCTGGGCATCAGCAACCATGCGGCGGAGGACAGCGGGGTCTCGATCGTTTACACGGTACCCGTAACGGGCGGCACGCCAAAGCGCGTTACCGCGAAAGGACCTTCCTATTTTCACGGCTGGTCACCCGACGGGCGCTGGCTGGCGTATACGGGCCAGCGCAATGGCGATTACGACGTCTACAAGATTCCGTCCACCGGAGGCGATGAGATCCGCCTCACCTCTACGCCGGGACTGGACGACGGCCCCGAGTACACGCCGGACGGCGCCTACATCTACTTCAACTCGGTGCGCAGCGGACGCATGCAGGTCTGGCGAATGCGTCCCGACGGGAGCGAGCAGCAGCAAATCACGAATGATGGCTTCAACAACTGGTTCCCACATGTCTCGCCGGACGGCAAGTGGATCGTGTACATCGCCTTTCCACCCCCACCGGAAGTCGCCGCGAACGATCATCCGTTCTACAAGCACGTGACGCTCCGACTGATGCCCATCGGCGGCGGCCCGGCGCGAGTGATCGCTTATGTCTATGGCGGCCAGGGAACGATGAACGTTCCCTCGTGGTCGCCCGATGGGAGTCGACTGGCGTTCGTGAGCAACTCGACGATGCCATAGACGCGTCAAAGCACGCGATTATTGCGATGCCATTAGCCGAATGATCACGAACCTGAAGCGCGCACTATGAACTGGGGGAAGAGGGAAGCGGAAGGCGGGACGCGTCCTTCTTCTCGCGTCCCACTTCCCCCTTCCCGCTTCCCGCTTCCCGCAACGCGGGTGCGACTTGGGTGCCGAGCATCTCAATGGCTTTCATGAGCTTCGCATGAGGTAGGGACGCCGCGTTCATTTGAAACGTGAAGCGCGAGACACCGCCCAGCGCTTCACTGTGCCGAATGATCTTCTCGGTGACTTCCTCGGGATTCCCAATCAGGAGCGCTCCTTCCGGGCCTCGCTGAGCGTCGAAATCAGCGCGAGTGACGGGACGCCATCCACGTTCTTTCCCGATATCGCTGAACGCACGAGCGTACCCGGGAAAGAAATCATCAGCCGCCTCTTTCGTCGTCTCCGTGACATAGCCGAGCGAGTGCACGCCGACCTTGAGTCGATCACGAGAATGTCCCGCACGCTGGCCCGCCTCCCAGTAGAGATCGACGAGCGAACGAAAGCGGTGCGTGTGCCCACCGATGATGGCGACCATCAAAGGAAGGCCAAGCACGCCGGCACGGACGAAAGACTGAGGAGTCCCACCAACCCCCAGCCATATAGGCAATGGGTCCTGCACCGGTCTCGGATAGACACCCTGGCCTGTCAGAGCAGGGCGATGTTTGCCGGACCAGGTAACGTGCTCGTTGTCGCGGATTTTGAGCAGCAGATCGAGCTTCTCCGCAAACAGTGAGTCGTAGTCCTCGAGCCGGAAGCCGAATAGCGGGAAGGAGTCAACGAACGAACCGCGGCCCACGACCATCTCCGCGCGTCCCTGCGAAATAAGATCGAGCGTGGCGAAATTCTGGAAGACACGTACGGGATCGGCCGAACTGAGGACCGTTACGGCGCTGGTGAGACGTATACGGCTCGTCCGTGCCGCCGCGGCTGCGAGAATGATCGCGGGAGCGGAGTCCAGAAAGTCCTTGCGATGATGTTCTCCGATCCCGAATACATCCAGCCCAACCTGATCGGCGTGTTCGATCTCCTCGATCAGGTTACGCAGGCGCTCGGATTCACTCAGCGCGCGGCTGGTGTCAGTGTGCGCCGCCGCGAAGCTATCAATGCCGATCTCCACTCGTCGCCTCCGCCATCTTGTAGTCTTCCCCACTAGCCGCAAGCAGCTCCGTGTTTGTCTTGTGTGCTAGCTCGCTCATACGCGGCATCTTCCCTGACCTGTACAGCTCCGACAGACGCACGATGTCCGGGCGACTTTCACCGACAAACGGGCCGTGGAGCACGATGGGAACGCCCTGACGCTTGCCTGCGTAGACGATGAGCCGCGCACCGTCATCTCCCGCGTTGATGCGCACTGAGCTGACCCCCGATGTGTCGGGTTCCGCGTCTGCGAGCCATCCAACCTGACCCGTGACGAGTCGGGTGCGTTCAGCGCCGACGGAGACAGCGCCCTCCAGTACATATAAGAATCCGTTGTACGAATCTGGCAGCTTCTGCTCGAACCTGGCGCCGGCTTGTAACCGAAGGTCCACGAGCGTGACTGGAACGTAGTTGTGGGTCGTCGCGCGCGCGGATCCGGAGCTTCCGCTGTAGACTCGCGCCTCTGCCCCTCGCTCACGTCGCACGGGCA
>DAINCT010000397.1:0-4356 GCA_036732245.1 Chloroflexota bacterium
TAGGATCGCGTTGGACCATCAATTATTGACCTGGCCCGACTTTCCGATCGAATTTGTGCCGCAACCGGAGTGGGCCCGAGCCGCAGCGCCGAGTCTATACTTTCTGTTCTACCGGTCGCCGGCGCCGTTCGACCATGTGCTGCCGGTTCAGTACCTGGTAACCCCGATTGAGCCGGAGATGCGTGAGGTTGAGCAACAATCGCGGCTCCGTGCCACCAACGATAGCGTCATCAAGCTCAATCACGTGGTTCATCATGGCGGGATCGGACATCACGTTCAGAACTGGCACGCGCCCCGTGCCGCATCCCGGATCGGGCAAATGGCCGCGACCGATGGTGCGTCCCGCATCGCCATGTTGTGTGGCGGGACGATGGCGGAGGGATGGGCCTGCTATGCCACGGAGTTGATGGACGAGGTTGGGTTCCTCACACCGCTCGAGAGTTATGCCGAACGCCATGCCCGTTTGCGCATGGCAGCTCGCACGGTGGCCGACATCCGGCTGCACTCCGGGCGTTGGAGTCTCGACGAAACGGCCACATTCTATACGGACACGGTGGGCATGCCGCCGGAAGTGGCGCACAGCGAGGCGGTGAAGAACTCCCTGTTTCCGGGAATGGCGCTCACGTACCTGCTTGGTATTGACCAGATCCATGATTTACGTCAGGAGATGGCGCGACGTGATGGTTCCGCTTTCGACCTCCGGTGCTTCCACGATCGATTTCTGTCGTACGGATCCATACCCGTCGCGCTGATCGCGCGTGAAATGCAGAGGGAGGTCCACTATGCTGAGTGATAAGACGCTGGACTACGCCGAAGAAATCACCGGCGCATTGCTTGGGGTCGACCAACTCGTGCGCCGGGAGGGCGGCGATGCGGATGACGGGCTGGTCGTCGTCAATATGGACCCGGGCCGCGTCCCTACCTCGTATGCGAGTTTCGAGGACGCGGAGGCGGCGCTATCTGAATTGAAACGAAGAGCGCCGGATCTCCCCGAACCGGACCGGCGGCGGTATTACGAGCAACTCTGCGACTCGACGCTCGCGCTGCTGCAGTGGCGCCAGGGGCGGCTTGGTTTTGCTGACCAAATTTCGGGCTTTTTGCACGTACCGCCTGAACCGGTTTCCGATACCGAACTCGAACGACTGCAAGGCGAGCTACATTCGCTGCTGCGCGAAATGGGGTACGACGGTTCGCTCACGGCGCAGGCTCAAGCCTGGGAAACTCGCAACCGGGTGGCGCCGGATGAAGTTGCAGGGACGTTGCAGGAGATCATGGATGAAGCTTGGGATCGGACGGTGCAGCAGATTGAAATTCCAGCACCAAAGTCCGATGCGATGCGGGTGCGCACCGTATCTGGTGTGCCGTTCAATGCCCGTTGCGACTATCTGCAACGCACCGTGGAGTTGAACATCGACCCGGTTCTGACGCACCAATCGCTCAAGCACCTGGCAGTGCACGAGTGTTATCCCGGTCATTACGTTCAATTCAAATTGCGTGAGACCTGGTACCGAGCTGGTACCGCGCCGGCGGATGGACTTCTCTCGATTGTGAATTCCGCGAGTTCCAGTCCATTTGAGGGAATCGCGGACAACGGGCTCTATGTTATCGACTGGGCCAACACGAACGACGATCGACTTGCAGCGCTGCTGGGCCGGTATCGGTCCGGAATTGGGACGGCGGCCGCCTGGCGACTGCACGCGCTCGGATGGAGTGAATCGGACACCGAGTACTGGCTGCAGGAGCGTGCGCTGGTCGGGGGTGACGGGTGGGCGGCGAACCGGATCCGATTTATTGGGGCACCGCAACGGGCAGCCTTAATCTGGTCCTACTGGTGGGGCGGTCTATGCGTACATCCGGTCTGGGAGCGACAACCCGTCGCTCGTCGCGGTGAGTTCCTGCGATATCTCTACGGTCGAATGCACTCACCACAGACGGTTGCCATGTTTGACACTTCCGGCGCCGGGCAGAACTAGACATGATGCATAACGAGCATGCCCGTTTCTTGTTTGGTACTATGTCGACAATCGACCAAGTCGGGGCTATACTGACTTCAATTCTCTTTTCATCTGTCCTGCCACTCGGAACGCCGAGCGGCGCCATGGAGGTCGCAAAGGAATGAATCAGCCGGACGATATCCCCTCGCTCCCGTTAGGCGTGATGGGTCGCACGCTCGACCCGGTTCAATCACCCTCTCTGGCCGATTCGGTTTTGAGTGAGCTGCGTCGAGCCATCATCAACGGCAAGCTGCCGCCCGGAGAGCGACTGATCGAAGCAGTGCTGGCCGATCAACTCCAGGTCAGCCGCTCAACCATTCGACAGGCCTTCTTGCAACTGCGCTTTGAAGGTCTGGTGGATATGCGGCCACGCCGCGGCGCGGTGGTCACGCGCATGTCGAGCCGGGCAGCGCGCGACGTCTGCACCGTCCGCGGCCTGCTCGAGGGATGGGCGGCCCGGAACGCCTGCGTCACACTCACGAATAGTCAGCTGGAGTCGATGCGCGCACTTGGTCGAAGGATGGGAGAGTGCCTCGACGGCGGCGACATTTACGAAGTGGTGGAACTCGATATCGCCTTCCACTCGTTTATTTGTCAGAGTGACGACAACATACGGCTGCACGAATACTGGCAAGCACTCAATGCGCTGCACGGCGCATTGATGTCATCACGACTGGCGTATTACAACTACGATCCCGTCACGGTAATACGGCTGCATGACGACCTATGTTCGGTCCTGGCCACCCGGGATCCTGAAGCCGCCGAGCAGGCCGTTCGATTGCATTATCTTGGCACCCGCTGGGAGGACGAGGAGGACCACTAGCAGTGGCTACCTACTCTATTCGGCGCATCCTCATATCCATCCCCGTGTTGTGGGGCGTGTTGACGCTCGTCTTTTTCTCGGTTCACTTTATCCCCGGCGATCCTGCCCAGGTCATGCTGTTCGGACGGGGGCATCCAGGTGACGTGCAGGCCCTCCGACACCAGTTGGGTCTTGATCGGCCCCTTCTCGTCCAGTACGGAGACTTTCTCCTGCACGCTGCGCGCCTCGACTTCGGGACCTCGGTTGTATCCCATCAGCCGGTCATGCAGGAGATCTGGGCTCGCTTCCCGTACACCGCAGCCCTGACGGTCTCGGCTATGGTACTTTCCGCGGTATTTGGAATGATCACCGGTGTGCTGGCTGCGGTGTTCAATCGGTCGCCCATCGGCACCGCAATCACGTCATTCGCCGTGCTGGGCATCTCGGTTCCCGACTTCTGGCTCGGCACGGTTTTGGCCGTTATTTTTGGTGTTCGGCTGCACTGGCTCCCACCGGCGGGAACCGGGGGCTTTTCGAGCATCATCTTGCCCTCGGTCACCCTGGCGATCGTCGTCTCGGCCACCCTGACCCGCCTGGTGCGGTCATCGATGGTCAACATCATCGGCCAGGACTACGTGCGCACGGCCCGGGCCAAGGGAGTGCGAGGACGGGTAGTTATCACGAAACATGTGCTCCGGAACGCTCTCATTCCAGTGGTCACCATCTTCGGCCTGACGCTCGGCGGATTGCTGGGCGGCGCGGTCATTCTGGAAAACGTGTTCGCCTGGCCCGGCCTGGGAACGCTGGCCGTATCCGCGGTGACAAATCGAGACTTCCCGGTGATTCAGGGGACGACCTTCTTTTTTGCGGTCATTCTGATCCTTGCAAACCTCCTGGTTGACCTGTCGTATGCCTTTCTCGACCCGCGTATTCATTTCTCCTGATCGCTGTAGACAAGGCAAGTTTGATGGAAGCTCTTGATACAACCTCGGCACAACTTGAATCGACTATTAGCGAGCGGCGAGTCACGTTCACCGGTCAAATCTTACGCCGTCTCCGTTCCGATTCGAGCGCTATCGCCGGCACATTCTTTCTCGGGCTGACCATCGTGCTCGCCATCATCGCGCCGCTCATTACACATCGCGGCCCGGACACCATTAATCTTGACGTCTTGAATCAGAACCCCTCGTGGTCCTACTGGTTCGGCACGGACTATCTCGGTCGCGATATGTGGTCGCGGGTGGTATACGGCGGACGCATCTCCCTCCCGGCGGGATTGGGCGTGGTGGCGATCGCGTTCGGCACCGGCGTGCCGCTCGGACTCATCGCGGGCTTCGTCGGTGGGCTGGTCGATGACATCATCATGCGGATCGTGGACATCCTACTTGCTTTTCCCGGTATATTGCTCGCGATTGGAGTCGTGGCAATTCTCGGGCCGGGGCTCACGTCTGCGGTCATTGCAGTGGGGATCGCCACCATTCCCGGGTTCGCGCGGCTGGCTCGCGGTTCGACTTTGCGAGCGCGGGAGCAAGACTACGTGGAGGCGGCCCGGTCACAAGG
>DAINCT010000398.1:0-4329 GCA_036732245.1 Chloroflexota bacterium
GGGACAGTGTTCCGCCTGCCAGGTACCCTCGAGCCAATGCGGGTGACCGCACGAGAATTTCGCCCCCTTCACCCGGTTCCAGCGGAATATTCATAGGAAGTCGTAGCCGTACCCTCATGTGCGGGAGCGGCTCTCCGACGCTTCGAGGTTGTGGCATGGCCGCCAGGTCGAGCGAGATCGTGCCGGATTCCGATGTGCCGTAATCCTGTCGAATGGGTACTCCAAAGCGGGCCCGGAAGCGCTCAAACAGGCCCGCGGGCAGTGGAGCCCCAGCACTGAACGCGAAGCGCACGTCCCTCCAGTGCCTTTCCAGGTCCGTGCGATCCTCCAGCAATTCGGCATAAATAGGACCCAGGCCGAACACAATCGAAGGATCAGCTTCGAGGAGACTGGCCCGCATTTCATCTGGATTCCGCGCCAGTATTACGGTAGCCCCGACCAGGAGGGGAGTGAGCATCCCTCCAATACACCCGTAGGAATGCGACACCGCCGAGGTACAAAGGGCGACGTCGCCGTGAGTGAGACTCAGGGTCCGGCGAAGGACGTCGATCTCAGCGCGCACCGCGGCTCGCGTACGAAGTGCGAGTTTCGCGCTTCCCATCGTACCGGACGTTAGATGGCACAGAAACCCAGCCTGCTCGGGCTGGTCGGCGGCTTCCGACGCGCGGACCTCGATGGACGGCAGATCGGTCCAGCATAAACCGTGGGCATGGTCGATCCACTCGTTTTGATCTCCAAGTTGAATCGGCCCAGTATCAGACTGGAGCAGCAGGTCCGCACAACTTGCGGTGGCGGCCCACCGTATCTGTTTCTCAGTGGAGGTTGAAGGCAGCAGCACCGCGGTTCGGCCCGCCAGATCGGCTGCCAAGAGAGCCGCCACCGTCGCAGGATCTCCACGCATCACGATGATCAGAGGAAGGCTGGAGACCGGACGCCTCTCTCCCAATGCCGCAGCGATTCCAACGGTAGCGTCGACCAGCTCGGTTCCCGTCCACGTTGCAAGTGAGGTACGGAGAGCCGTTCTCGATCCGGTTGCGCGCGCTCGAGCGAGCACTGCTCCCGCGATCGACTCACCGTTCGCATTGCGCATCTGTCGGTCCATCCAGTCACCGCATGCGAATCAGTACCTACGAGCCGTGGTCATGCGGGCGCTCCGGCGTTCGATCCAATCATAGGCAATATCCTCGGCCACTCGATCACAATCGATCTCCCGCATGCCGCGGCGGATCCCGGCGCCCAATCGTTCGGGACGGTGCATGGCCAGAAAATCGCATCGGGCCGACACGATTGTTTGGGCTTGGACGCCCGCGGAGGCATGACCTACACTGCAAGCGGTCGCGCAATTGGGCAACCTCGAAGATTTGCCAAGAGTGCGCGCAGAATGATGCCGAGAATTGGCAGAGGAGAAGGTTTTGGCTACGAACGTGTTTACGACACCAGCAGGCAAGAAGCTGGTGACGGTCATACCGGGAGATGGAATCGGGCCGGAAGTTGTGGAGTCAGCTCAGCGGATCATTGAAGCTACCGGAGTTCCTATCGCATGGGAAGAGCGTCACGCCGGCGCCAGCATATTCAAGCGAGGTCTTCCATCCGGAGTACCTCCTGAGACCATCGAGTCGATTCGTAAGACGCGAGTCGTTTTGAAGGGACCGCTGGAAACGCCCGTGGGATTTGGAGAGAAGAGCGCGAATGTCACCCTCCGAAAGTTATTCGAGACGTATGCCAATATCCGACCTGTCCGCGAGTTGCCGGGCGTCAAGACGCGCTATAGCGGAGAAGGTATCGATCTGGTCGTGGTGCGGGAGAACGTGGAGGATCTGTATGCGGGCATCGAACACATGCAGACGCCCGGTGTCGCTCAGTGCCTGAAGCTGATTTCGCGCAAAGGATGCGAAAAGATCGTGCGGCTCGGTTTCGAGTTTGCCCGTTCGGAGGGTAGACAGCGCGTACACTGCGCCACGAAGTCCAACATCATGAAGCTGACGGAAGGGATGCTGAAGCGCACGTTTGAAGCAATCGCGCCGGAATATCCCGATATCGAATCGAACCACATCATCATCGACAATTGCGCTCACCAATTGGTGAAGAATCCAGCTCAGTTCGATGTCATCATCACGACCAATATGAACGGCGATATCATCAGCGATCTGACATCAGGATTGGTGGGAGGCCTTGGCTTTGCTCCGTCAGCGAACCTCGGCAGCGAGGTAGCCATCTACGAAGCGGTCCACGGTTCTGCGCCGAAGTATGCGGGCAAGGACGTCATTAATCCCACGGCAGTTATCCTCACTGCCGTGATGATGCTGCGCCATTTGGGAGAGTTCGACGCGGCCGAGCAGATCGAGCACGCGGTGCTGGTAACGCTGGAATCGGGCATCCGAACGCGGGACATTGCCGGCGACACGGGCGCGACCGGCACCAGGGCTTACACCGACGCGATCATTGGAAACCTGGGCAAGCGGTCGTCCACCTGGAGTGTGCGAGAGTACCGACCACTTCATCTACCGGAGGTCAGCACCGCGCCCGATTTTGTTCATGTCGAAGAGCGCCGGGTCGTGGGAGTGGACCTGTTCCTCGAGTCTGCATCGGACGCGGAAGCAATCGGCCACAGTCTTGAAGCTCTGGCTGCCGGCACTCCCCTCCAACTCAAAATGGTTGGGAATCGTGGTACCAAGGTTTATCAGCCGACGGGCGCCATAACCGATGTCATCGATCAATGGGTGGCTCGGTTCGTCCAACGCGATGAGGCAGGCGAGGTTTCGGACGGGACGATTCTCACCCTTCTGAGCAATGTGGCGCAGACGCACCGGTGGTCACACGTGGAAAAGCTACAGGAGTTCGACGGGGAGCAGGGCTTCACTCGGGCGCAAGGGGAGGATTGACGAGGCACCGCACTCCCTCCGTGCGGTATGCTGTTGACACGTTTCGCGCGGGTCTCGATCACGGCAGGTTGGTCAAGCCACATGCGCGTGGCCGCTACGCGGCAAAGCACCAGGGGGGCGATCCGTGCAACAGAGTAGGCGTCCGATCCGAAATAGCTCGAGAT
Organism: Chloroflexota bacterium; assembly: GCA_036732245.1. GTDB lineage: Bacteria > Chloroflexota > UBA5177 > UBA5177 > UBA5177 > JANWJD01. Next base: position 3,047 of record DAINCT010000398.1, read on the forward strand.
TCTCCGATTTCATGGGCTCTCGGCTCATGATCTTCGCGACTGCGGCTGCCGTCGTCATCGTGGCTGTCGTCGTGTTTCGGGCAACGCGTCCCACCACCGCCACGCCGAATCACACGGCGGCGCGCACAAACCGGGCAGGCCATGGCGCACACCACTCCAGAGCCGCGGCGCGTAAACCGACCGTTGCACCGACGGCTCACCAACTCCAGGTTGCCGCCATGATGCGTCAAAGAAAGCACTATGCAGCGCGGATCGTCCCAGTCATCGATCGCAGTACCCGCATTTTTGACGGTGCGGCGCGCGGAGCGACCTCCGCCAACGGAGACTTTAACGCATTGGAAAGTGCCTGTTCGTACTGGGGTGGAAAGGTCCAAACAAGCGACGCGGAGTACGAGGGAGTTCCGCACCCGTATGTCTGGTGGAGTCCGGCCGGCACGCTCCACCATCAGGTTTCGGGTGTCTTCCACTACATGCTTGGAGCCATTCAAAATTGTCAAGAGTCAGTGCAAGCGACCGACTCGGGAGAGTCGTCCACAGCCATCTCGCAAATGGCGGCGGCCGCTCAAAATCTACACAACAAGGAGAATTACGCTCGCTATCTAGCGACGCACTGACCTCTCCCCGTCTCCGAACTCTTAATCGATCCGACCCCGTTAGCCGGCCCGTCGATAGGACCGGCCGCCGTCCGGAGAATTACAACTAACACAGGTCCGCGCGCGCTTTGACCTGACCTCCCCGAGTTTTCCACACTTGAGTTGCGTGTCCGGTGGACGTGAGTCAGCCGACTCGCCACGCACGGGTGGGGGAGGACGGACTCGCGATGGCGCCATCACCGACGCAGCCGGTCTTTTCGCGCGAACACAGGGTCCTGGCACTTCTTCTGATTTTTGTCCCGTTGAGCTTTGTGGCGGGCCGTGTAGGATGGCCACCGGCTCTGCAGTTCTTCCTCTCAGTGGCCGCGGTCGTGCCGCTGGCCGCATTCATCGGCACCTCTACCGAGGCTCTCGCAGACCGATTTGGTGGCAAGGTGGGCGGCTTGCTCAACGCCACGTTCGGCAACGCACCGGACTTGCTCATTGGTGTGTTTGGGGTGCAGAAGGGTCTGATCCCGTTGGTTAAGGCAACGCTGGTCGGGGCCCTGATCAGCAATTCGGCTCTCATTATGGGAGTCTGCTGCGTGGCAGCCGGCCTCCTCTACGGCGGGCCCCGTTTCAAGTTGGAAGAGGCCGGTCATCACAGTGTTCTGATGATGCTTACACTGGCCGCCGTCGTCTTTCCCTCCG
>DAINCT010000399.1:0-4317 GCA_036732245.1 Chloroflexota bacterium
GCGTGAGATTCGGTGTGAACGTCCAGTTCACCCTGGTGTCGAGCGACAATGTGTGCGTTTTGATGAACGCGAACACATAACGATTCCCGTAGAAGGAAGTCGCAGTCGCATCTGGCACCGTTTCCACATACTGCTCCGGACTCTCATCCACTATGTAGCTCGGCGTAAGACTGATGAACACGTTCGCCGCAGGCTTGAGCGCAACACCTGGCTGCAGGATCAACGTATGGGTGTTGGCCCCGATTCCCTTGGCAGCCTGCACCGTGAAATCGAAAACTGCCCGCTGTCTGGCATCAGTCGAGATCTCCATCTCTCCGAAGTTGTAGCCAGTTCGCATCACGACTGGACCGCCGCGGGTGAGTCTATCATCCAGCACGGTGGGATGGTGGATGGCGAAGCTCCGCAGATTCCAGTAGTTCAGAAACTGGCTGCCGAAGTAGATCTGGGTCTGGAGGTCGGTCTTGTCGCCGTCATAGTTGAACTGCTGTTGTCCACCGCCAAGGATGACCGCATTGCGATACCAGCGTCCTGGAGTACTCCACTGCCTGCCGACGTTGGCGTTCATCCACTTGTAATCCGCGCGACTCAGGAACGACAAGTCGTTCACCTCGAAACCCGGGCTCCGCCAGTTCTGCGCCGCCTCCCAGAACCAGTTCCCTGTTTCCTTCGCTAGCCGGGTGTAAAAACCATAGCCTTGAAGGGAGGTAGCATTGGGATCGAACTTGGCATCGAAGATTCCGTCGGTGGTGACTCGACGGTCGGGGCGCTGGTAGTAGTGCGCGCTGGATTGCTCGGTTAGATCTATCGCGGATGATGTTCCAGCGACGTCCGAGGTAAGGATCGAGCCAATCCAGGAGTACTGGCGTTGGTGCCAGGTGTGATTGAAATCGATTCCACCCGCCTCTGCTCGGCGGCGAAGCCTGTTGGCGACGACCGTGTCATCGAGCTGACGAAGCGTTGACGTGAACGCGCCGCCGATGGTTGTTGCTCCCCCGTTCAGGTCTTTCTTTATTCGCCCCACGAAATAGTTGCTGAGCGGCTCGACCAACTGTGTCTGTTCCACCCCACCGCCTGCCGGCACATATCGGGCAGTCTCTCGATTCGTGAGAGCATCGAGAACCCCCAACGTATATCCGCCTTTCGTCCGGCCGGTGATCTTTGCGGCTCCGAGAATTGTCGTGTTGTCAGGGGTGTCTGCGAAATCCGCCACGCCGCCGATATACGAATTCAGTTGCGGCGGACGGCCAATGCGACGGGAGTAGAAGATGTCGAGGGTCGACGTATTGCTGCAGAAATTGCAGCTGAAATTGCCGAAACCGAACGCGCTGCTGCCCGCTACGAAAAACGGGCGCTTCTCGGAGTAGTACGTCTCGTACGCTGACAGGTTGATGGTCGCCGGGTCTACTTCCACTTGCCCGAAATCAGGATTCACCGTTGCATCGAGAGCGAGGCTCGACGTCAGCAGATATTTTATGTCGGCGCCTGCGCTCACGCGTCCGTAACTGCTCTTGTGGTACGGATCGCTCGGCGCCGCGTACTTGTATTGCTCGCGCGATTCCGCGTACGGGAGGATCTCGAGCTGATGCGGCTGGGGCTCGATGACAAGTCCGCCAAGAGAGCCGAAATACATTGCACCTCCCGACTCGTTCTTGCGCCGGAACGACCACATGTCCTGCTCGTTTAGTCGGTCCGTGTACCGCCAGATCTGCATTCCCCACGTCTGCACACTATCGCGCGAGAAACGAAGCTGCGAATACGGGATGCGGATCTCGGCTGTCCATCCGAGCGAATCGACATGCGTTGCAGCTTGCCAGATCGGATCCCATGACGGATCGCCGTTGAACTGGTCACCGCGAACTCCTGCCGGGTTGATCTCGAACCACGCGTTGTCAATGTGATTGTGGTACGGATCCAGGATTACGATCAGCTTGTCGGTAGTGAGCGAGTTGAACGATCCGTTGTTGCCGTTCGAGTCGAGGAGCTGGTCCCTTCTCGCGAGGGGTGAACGGATTCCTGCGGCGCCCAGTGAGTCATACAGTCTCGCCCCAATGTAAATGGCCCGCTCGTCGTAAAGAATCCGGACTTCGGTCCGCTGCGTCGGTGGTGCGCCTTCGTTCGGGTTCTGCTGGTGGAAATCCGTGATTGGAGTTGCCTTCGCCCAGGCGGTTTCGTCGAGCTTGCCGTCGATTGTAATCGCGCCCGACGCAGGTGCCGCTGTAGCGAGCGGAAGAGATGCAGACCCCGCGGGCGTGGTCTGCGCCCGTGATGCGCCCGCGGTTCCAAGGAGGAATACGGCTGCAAGAGTGACGGAATGAGGCTGAAAAATAATTCTTGGCTCCAGGAGTACGTGTGATTAGACAACAACACGTACGCTCAGGGTTGGAGCCGGGTTTCAGCGCTTACAGGGATGCGCTTTCGAGGACGGGGTGCGCCTGTTCGTCCGATCGAGGGCAGCTCGAAGCCCACGCGCCAGCTTTGCTGCATCGTCGACCGCCCAGAAGTGCATGAAGTACAGCCGGGGCTGTTCGTCGATCATGTGACTGTGAATGGCCGTCACCTCGATGCCATTCTCGCTGAGCGTCCACAGAACTGGATTCACCTCTTTGCCCAACAGGATGAAATCTCCCGTGATTGCCGCTTTCCCTCCAACCGTGGGTTGAAAGTTGATCGCCGTAGCGACACCCATCGCGGACGGGACCTCTCGACCTTCGTCGCAAATTCTCTCGCGGCGTGGGACGCTGATCTGATACACGCCTCCGTTCATCTTGCCAGTGACACCTAGCGTTTTCGCCACCGTTGCGGTGTCGAATGGTATCGCGACCGGCGTCGTTGGCAGCGTCGCGTTTGGAGTCGGTGCCGGGCTCGCTGGGGCCGGCGGGCCAAGAGGTGTATTCGTGAACTCGAGAGCGGTTCGCACGGCCTTGGCGATCCTTTCGGCATTACCGATCGCATGAATGTGCATGTACATCACCCGCGGTGACTCACCCAGCAGATGATTGTGCAGAGCGGTTTGGTCGACGCCGTTCTGTTGCAAGCTCGCCATCACGCTGGTCACTTCAGGCTCCAGCAGGACCAGATCACCCATTACCACCGCATGATCGGCGATCCGCTCAAAGGCTACCCATGATCCGAGAGCCAGCGCGGGTTTGAGCGTGACTCCGTGTACCACCACGTTGAGATCGCTGCGCGGAAAGCCGAACCTGACCACGCCACCCGGGCTGGGCGTGCCCTTTCGGCCGAGCGCATTCTCGACAGCGCTCCAATCGGGCGCCGTGGGCCGCCTTGTCCGTTTGGCCTGAGCAGCTGCACTGCCTGGAAGCGCGGAAGCAGCCCAACAGACGAGGAGAGCGCGCCGAAGGAACGTAACTGCGGATCTCATAGTTTCCCGCGCCATAAATAGAAGGAGGAACGACGGGCCAGGGCTGATAAGAGGCGCCGGTCAGAATCGAACTGACGAATAGCAGATTTGCAGTCTGCCGCCTTACCACTTGGCCACGGCGCCGTGCAACAAACTTATCGGGTCTTGAGCCCCCAGAGCAATCGGGCCGCGTAGACGCCGAGCGCCACTCCCGCACTAACAATCAGCACGAGCACGATTAGCGCGAGCGCAATCACTCCGACAACATTACGCCGCTTCGGCGGAGTGCTGCCGGTCGCCACCAGATGACGCTCCAGCAGCGAAACGTTCATGACATTCGACTTCCACGCGGCGTCGAACACATCACCCAGCACCGGAACCGCGCCGAGCAGAGTATCGATGCCCACGTTCACCAGCATTCTCGCCAGCGTAAACGTTGGCACTTCCGCGCGCACTGCCTCCAGAACGATGTAACCCGAGAGCACAGCGCCAATCATATCTCCGAACCCGGGGATCAGTCCGATGATCGGATCCAGGCCTATCTTCCAGTTCGTGCCCGGAATTGGTATCGCGTTGTCGAGCAGTCGCGCCAGGGTACGAACCCGCCGCGTCCTGGCATCGGGACTCAGGATTTCGCCGGTATCGGAAACCACAACTCGCGGATTGGTCCGGCTCATCGCGACACCTTCGCATCCAGCGCCGACATCCGTCTGGTGCCGGGATACGGCTTGTCACCCTTTATCGTAGTCCACAAAATCCGGTTGAAGAGATCATCATCCGAAGTGTCCTCGACCTTGAACGCCAGCTTCTTCGACGCCTCGGCCATTGGTCCCCTCCTTGGATTTACTTCCTTCAACGACACGCCCGGCGTCAGCGCGGTGTAAGGACTGAGATCAGGGGTGGTCTCCCAGATCTCCCGCAATGGACGCCCGTAGTGATCGAACTGCGACATCCGGCCG
>DAINCT010000400.1:0-4317 GCA_036732245.1 Chloroflexota bacterium
CCCATGACTTCCTGGTGGGTATTGCCGGACTACGCAGTCTGACCCAGCAGGGAGGGCTACTGCCGAGCAACAAGGAGCTGGTGTTCGTGGCGAACCACGACAGCGAGCGTGACGGCTCGACACTGAGCTACAAAAATGGTCGTACTACCATCCTGGCCAACGAATTCATGCTGGCCTGGCCTCAGGGAACACCGGAAGTGTATGCCAGCTTTGCCTGGGTCAATTCCGATGATCCGCCCCCTTCCGATGCAAACGGCTTCATCACCGACACGAATTGCGCCCAGGGTTGGGCGTGCACGGACCGGAATAAAGGCATCGTACACATGGTTGCCTGGCACAACTACGTGTCCGGCGCGCCGACGGCGAGATGGTCTGGCGACGGCCACAACTTGATTGCATTCAGTCGCGGCGCGAAGGGTTGGATCGCGATCAATAACGGCCCAAAGGCCAAGACCAGGACGTTCTCAACCGGACTGCCCAGAGGCACGTACTGCGACGTGATCCACGGCACCTTCAGCAGCGGCTCGTGTTCCGGCAAGAGCGTGACGGTGAAGGTAAACGGGAGAGGCCAGATCAAGGTGACGGTGAAAGCCAAGGACGCAGTGGCCTTCGACGCAGCGGATCTAGTGACGAAGCACTGAGGCCCGGAGACGTGCGCCCGTGTCACCGCAGAAGGCGCACCCGGCTTGAATGCACGTCGACAGAATTCGATTAAATCCGAAGCGCGAATGTCACCCCTTCACCGCACCCGCGGCAAGCCCCGACACCAGCCATCGTTGGGCGATCAGGAACATGAACGCGATCGGGATGGCAGCGATAATAGCACCCGCCGCAAAGTCGTTCCAGTTTTGTCCAAACTGACCGTTAATGAACTGCCGTAGCCCCACTGCCACGGTGTATTTATTCGAGTCGTTGATGAGAAAGTTTGTCAAGATGTAATCGTTGTAGATTCCGATGGTCTGGAAGATGAAGATAACAGCCATCATCGGTCGAGTTAGAGGCAGAATGACCTTCCAGAACGCCTGGAAACGAGTGGCGCCATCGACATACGCGGATTCTTCGAGATCACGTGGAAGTCCATCAACATAGCCTTTGAACAACCAGGCATTGAACGGGATACCGCCTCCGAGGAACACGAGCACCAATCCCTGCAAGGTGTTGAGTAGGTGAACGTAGTACAGCAGATAGAACAGGGCAATGAATGACATTTGCGCCGGAAACATCTGGATCACGAGCAAGGTCATCAGACCGTACTTTTTGCCGTAAAAGCGGAATCGGCTGAACGCATACCCCGTACTGGCGACCAGCAGAACCGAGAGTACGCCGGTCGAAATGCAGACGATCGCACTATTGCGTAGCCAGATGAGCATGCTGGTCTTGTTCGTATCGAAGACATTCCCATAATGCTCCAGCGACACCTTCGAGGGGATTATCGAACTCACGAAGAAGGCGTTGCCGGCTGTCAACGAAGCGATCACAACCAGCACGATCGGCGTCACTGCGAGGAAGATGGCTACCCAGATAATCAGGCGACTTATCCAGAGGAATGCTCGCTCATCCGGATGCATCCGCGATTTGGACCGAGCGCGCGTCGTGGCCACGCCCCGTGCCGCGAGCTCGGTATCGACCACGGCGGCAGGAGCGGGTACCGCTCCTGCGACCTGGCTACTGCTCTGCTGCTCGATCATGCGTCCACTCCTTCAAACGCGCGGGAGTACTTCATCTGAATCAGGCCCAGCGACCCGATAAAGACAAAGATGACGATGCCGTACGCGCACGCAAGACCGTAGCGGCTGAGATTGATGGCAAGGTTGTACGTGTACGTCGGCAATATATCGGTGGCGCCGGACGTGTGTCCGAGTGTGACCGGCCCGCCGGCGGTCAAAAGATAGATCGCTCCGAAATTGTTCAGATTGAAGGCGAAGTTGCTGATGACAAGGGGAAGCGTCGCAGAACGCAGCAGCGGGAACGTAATTCGCCAAAAGCGGACCCAGATGCTCGCTCCGTCGACCTGCGCGGCCTCACCGAGCTCGGGTGGGATGCTCTGCAGCGCTCCCAGGCAGGCCGTCATCATGAATGGGAAGCTAAACCATACATTGACCATAATGACCGAAAACCGTGCCCAGTTTGGATCGTCCAACCACGGCACGTGGCCGGGATTGAAAAATCCGAGATGGATGCTCCCAAGAAAAACATTGACCGGTCCGTAGTCCGTGTTGAGAAGACCGGTCCAGGCAAGCGTCATGATCGCACCGGGGACCGCCCACGGGAGGATGAGCAAAGTGCGGTAGAGATTTCGCTCCGGCATGTTCGGATTGTTGAGCAGAAAGGCGAGTAACAGGCCCACGAAGAAGTTCAGCACCATGCTGAAGGCGGCAAAGGCGAGGGTCCAGATAACAACACCGATCAATTCACCCTGCAGGCTGGCGAGGATCTCCCGAAAGTTGGCGAGTCCCGCGAAATGGAATCCCTGCGTTAGGGCCGGGTGGTATGTGTCCCAGTTGGTAAAGGCAACGAAGATCGTGAATACGATTGGAATGAAGCTGGCGACGACCATAGCGGCCATTGCCGGCGCGATAAATGCGTATGCATAGAGCGAGTTGGACAGTTTCGATCGACCGCCTCGCTTGACAGGAACGGCACTCGCCGCCATCTCTCTGCCTCCTTTATGTGGTGACGCGTGGGTAAGGCGCCGGCCTTACCCACGCACACCGTGGACAAACGGTTTTGGTTAGGCGTTACCCGCCATGGGCCTTGGCGATGTCAGCTTTGATCTGCGCAACCGCGGCATGTGCGGCGTCGGCGGCTGAGGCCTTGTTCTTGATGGCCAAACTCAAGGCATTGCCCATCGGTGTCCACACCTGGTTCATCTCCGGGATATTGGGCATCGGCTGTGCAGCCAGTGCAGCTCGACCGATACCGGCAGCCAGCGGGTCCTTCGCGACCGTATTGGATTTGAGGAGGCTGGTGATGACCGGGATGCGGCCCGAGCTCTTGAACATGGGGATTTGCATGTGCGCCGTCAGATAGGCCAGCAGGGAGGCCGCCTCATTCGGGTGCTGAGAGTACTTGTTGATGGCGTACACTTGCACACCCGAAAATGGATGAGACGGGTGGGTGCCATCGAACGACGGCACGGGCACGAAGCCGACGCTGAGGTTGGCTTTCTGGAAATTCTGCTCATCCCAGGGTCCGGTGAGGTAGACGGGAAGTTTGCCGGTCGTGAACAAGCCGAGAGCCGTTGATCCCGTCATGGAATCGGGCATCAACTTGTAGGTCCCATTGGTAGTCAAGTTTTTTATGAAGTTGATGCCCTTGATGGCACCCGCATTATCAAGCCCGATGTTTCTGTAATCGAATCCGGCCTTCGTGTATTTGAAGACGTAGCCGCCGTTTGCCGACATGAACGCATAGTCGTCGTACAGGTTTCCGATGTCCCAACCGATTCCGGGCTTACCGGCGTTCAGGTCGGTTTTTGCCTGCAGCACTTTGATGAGACTCGACCACGTCAAGTATTTTTTGCCCGGGGCGGCTTTAAAGGCGCTGGCAGAGATCAGGGCCTTGTTGTAGAACAGGCCCGTCGTCTCGATCGCCCACGGCATGGCATAGACCTTGCCGGATAGCGTGACCGCCTGGAGGCCGGCCTTGATGTAGGTTTTCTTCTGGGCTGACGTCCACGCCCAAGCGGGAACCGCCGCAATGACTCCACACTTGACCATGACCGAGACCTGGTCGTGTGGAACGCCGATGAGGTCCGGGGCATTCCCGGTGGGCGCGCTGACGCACATCTTGGTGTTGCTAGCGGCCGGCTGTTGGGGTGCAGTAACGTGATTGTGAGTTAGTGTGGCCCACTGGTTTACGATCTTCTGCTCGGTGGCGCGCTCGGAGCTTCCGGTGCCGAAGAAGTCCCACATGGACAGAGTCACGCCTGTCTTTAACTTTGGCGGCGTCGTGGACGCGCCGGTGTGGCTCGCCGCCGAGGCGCTCACGGCCGTGAGCGCAAGAGAGCACGCTACCAGCGCAGATGCGCTGGTGCGGACGAATTTCTTCACAGTTGCTCCTCCATACTTCGTTTGCACTGCCAATCGTCAAACTGTTACCGGAATGGCCTGGTATCTCGCTCTCGCTCCTCCTTATTCTTCCTTCACTCACCGTCCCCAGTATTCAGTGCTCGATCCTCGCGCCTAGAACAAAGTGCGAGCACATGATGCAGTCAACTAGCCCCTGGGATGCTTGAAAAGCGCGAACGTACGTTCGCGCTCGTGCATGTTCGGTCTGTCTCGTCGACGTCGAGCCACATCAGCAAATGGTCTGTCT
>DAINCT010000401.1:0-4312 GCA_036732245.1 Chloroflexota bacterium
GGATCCGCCGCTTCGAGAGCGAGGACGAGCGCAAGCGCCTCTACGATGCCGTTTACCAGAGCGACCACTGGAAGACGAACATCGGCCCGCGCATTCCGCAGATGATGGACCGCGAGAAGATGAAGATTACCCGTATCGAGGCTACGCCGCACTCGGTGATCCAGTAGAGAGACTGGTCCCCGCGCGGGGCCTCGAGGTGTACTGCGTACACGTCACCCCGCGCCTGCCGGTCGTGTCGGGGCTGGGAACGTGACAGGCGGTGAATCGCCGACTGCGTTGTGGCCCATCGCGCTGCGGAGACGGGACTGATGGTAGTCCAGCGGCCACCCCTCCACCATCCGGCGGCCTTAAGGACCGCATCATCCGAGTCGCGGCCGCCGCGACGGGAGCTGCTTGCAACCCGACGTTGGCGTTAACCTACTTGCCTCTCCGTTCCCATACATACAGCCGATGAGATGAACCGCTTTCTAATAGCCAAATTGCCTCTTCCCCTTGAATTGTACGTACAATCGCCTCGACAAACAGGTGGCGGAATAGAAGCCTAATCCGTCTCAATTCCGCCGTAATTGCTTCCGCACTCGGGTCATTTTGCTGCCCTTCATCGACGAAATCAGCGATTGACTCAAAAGTGTTTTCGTACTCCACCTTGCTCGCCGAACATGGAATGATGAAACGTACTACTGCGGTTATTTCGTCAATCAAGTACAGCTCATCGTCAGCAAGAAGCTGGCTGGCCTCTTGCCTCGCCACCAATTTTCCCGCCCTAAATCTGCCATTCACGTGGCTAATGGAATAGCCACCGAAATGGTCAGACGCAAACTGCACGATCGTGTCGATAAAGGAGGATTCTTCCTCTCCCTCTCGACGAGGGAAGGCCCCCTCAAATTTGGTTATCCCGACTTCCTGAAGCCGTCGGATTATCGTGTCAGAATAGAATAAGTCATCAAGCGCCCGTCGAAGCTCCACCTGTCTGGTCAATGGAAGCAAGAACTCGTAGATTACGAGTTCGCCGTAGCGAAGGCGTTGATAGTCCGTGAATACTTTGCGGCTTTGCGTGGCCAGATGCTGGAAGCTGGTCAAGCTCAAGCGCAGGAAATCGCGCTTGACCCGCAGCATACCGCCCGGTTTCTCGATATACTCCTTCCATTGTTTAGAGATATAGGTAGTAACACTCGATTTCTTCCAGCCAGTGGCCGCGATGAAATCGTCTAAAGAGAACATGGACTGATCTTCCGCCCTACCGCGGAGGAAATTGTGAGCCTTTTCCTGGCGCTCCGGATTCCGCCCGCCTCTGTCGGGGTTCATACAAGCTCACCCCTCATTGGCAGCCCGAAGTAGAGTCGTACCCAGTCTTCGAGGTCTTCAAGTGAGACCGCTTTGCCCGTTGAAATTAAGTATTGGCGCATATTGCTGGAAAATCCGGCGCCGCTGAAGACCACGATGCCCGGAATCGGCCAGGCCGCGATATCGCTGATTGTGGCCGGAATCTTCTCCTCGGCAGAGCCGGCCTGCTCCTGTGCCTTACATTCAATGCCTAAAGTGCGACGTGTGACAGGGTCCCGAACCACCAAATCAATCATGCGTACGGCACCCCACAACCGGCGACCCACTCGAACCTCGGTTTGCGTATCTAATCCAAGGCTGACCGCGAGGTCACGCGTCTGTGCCACCAATCCGTGCCCAGTTGTAGTCGCTTTCTTCCGGCCCGGCATGAGCATCCTCTCTGCGGTAAACCCACTCAGGTGCTCGCATAGTTCCGAATTGCCAATTCCGTTATCTTTCCGCGACCACCTGAGTCGGAGTTTATCCTTCGTGCTGCGTAGAGCACGGTGAGGTTGTAATCCTTGTAGAGGTCCCGAACTAGCGGAACGTCGGAATTCGAGAGAAGGACGCGTGTCCCCTTCTCCGTGAGTGCGTGCACCGCGGTCGCAAGTCGGATTTGGTCGTCTTTAGTGAATGACGTATTCGTGTAGCTCGTGAAGTTCGCCGTACTGGTAAGCGGAGCGTAGGGCGGGTCCAGATAGGCGAAGTCGCCTGTCCCCGCATCAGCAAGGGTCTGATCGAAGTCACCGCAAACGAGCCTGGCCATCTGCAAGCGCTTGGAGACCCGAAGGAGATTTCGTGGCTCATACAGCCGAGGTGCGGCCGGGTGTCGGCCAAACGGTACATTAAATTCGCCTGCCCTATTGACACGGTATAGGCCATTGTATCCGGCCTTATTGAGGTAAATGAAACGGGCAGCACGCTGCGTGAGAGTCAACTGGCATTCATTAGTGCCTCTGATTTGATAATAACGGTCCTTGTTCAGTACATGAGGTTGCAGAATATCGAGAGCTGCCATGACGGAGTCAGGTTCATCGCGAATGGCCACATACAGATCGATTAAAGAACGATTAATATCGGAAATAATAGCATCTGTATACTTAGCGGTGCCTAAGGAAAAGAAAAGGGCGCCACTGCCAACAAATGGTTCATAATACGACCGAATGTTGCTTGGCGCCATACGCGTCAAGAGGGGGGCAAGGCTACGCTTGCCCCCCGCCCACTTTATGACCGGCATCACCGTCCCCGGTACTAACGCTGAGTCTCCGTCGAGCGGTATGTGGGGTTCTGGCGTGGTGATCCCTCCTTAGTAATAACGAACAAGTAATAACCGGCAGGACTCCATTCTTAGATCGCGCCGATCTCGCGCAGGACGTTCAGCTCGTCCAGTGAGTAGCCCAGGGCGCCGTAGACCTCGTGGTTGTGCTCGCCGAGTCGCGGCGCTGGGCCAATACGGCCCGGGTGCTCGGTGAACGCGTAGGGCGGTCCGGGTACGCGGAGCGGTTGGTGGAACCCCGGCTGGCTGACCTCCTGGAAGAAAGACCGCGCCGTGGTGTGCGGGTCGTCTAACCACTCTTCAGGACGGCGGATCATTCCCCATGGAAGGCCCAGGCTCTGGCCGAGCATCCATATCTGATCGGCGTCCAGCGTGGACATCGCCGCACGCATCGCCTCCATGACCTCTGACCCATGCGCCATGCGGTCGCTCGCGTCGCCGAACTGCTAAAATAGCTCGCCAAAGCCCGCCTCGTCGGCCCAATCCAGAAAGCGGCGCCATGCGTCTTCATTAAAGGTCTGGCCGTAGTTTGCCCACCTCCGGTCACGCGTGGGCTTGAATGTCGGCGCCGTGATCATCGGCGACGCGTGGCGCCCCGTCTGACGTTGCACCAGGTTTCCGGCGTAGAACCAGTGCGTGGCGGCAAACTCCGTGCACACGGAAACGCAATCGTGCACCGCGACGTCGATCCGCTGGCCGCGGCCGCTACGCTCTCGCCACTGGAGCGCGGCGAGCAGGCCGATGACGGCGTGGTGGCTGGCGATGTGGTAGGCGTGGTTCTCACCCGGGCGCACCGGCGGGACCTCGTGGTCGTCATAGCCGCAGGAGTTGATCACTCCGCCCATCGCCATCTGGATCAGGTCGCCCGAGGCGTAAGCGGCGTAGGGGCCATCCGGCCCCCACGGCGTGACCGAAACCATGACCAGTCCCGGGTTCGCGGTGCAGAGCGCGTCATAGCCGGCGCCGAGCGCATCGAGCGAACCCGGCACCGCCGTCTCGATGATCGCGTCGGCCTGAGCCGCAAGCTGCAGCCAGAGGGCGCGGCCTTCGCGTGTCGCCAGGTTTAACGTGACCGAGCGCTTGCTGGTGTTGTAATGCCAGAAGAAGAGCGAGCGCTCAATGTCGGGAACGTCGCCTGCAAACGGGCCGATCCGTCGCGTGGATGCCCCTTCCGGGGGCTCGACTTTGACCACGTGCGCGCCCATGTCTGCCAGCAGCTTGCCGGCCCACTCCGCCTGCTGATCGGCAAGCTCAACCACGCGCAGCCCTTCGAGCAGGAGGCGGGTCATGCCAGCACCTGCTCGTCGCGTAGTTGCGAGAGCCGATCGCCGCCGTAACCAAGGATGCCGAGCAACACGTCTTCGGTGTGCTCGCCCCAAAGCGGCGCACGTTTACGAATGCCGCCCGGCGTTTCAGACATCCGAATCGGCAGCCCGTCGATCTGATACTCCCCCAACAATTCATGCGCAACGCGCGGAAACATGCCGCGGTGTTCGATCTGCTCGTCGTGCTCGGTGAGGTCACGGTGATTTTGTACGACGCCGGCCGGAACGCCCGCGCGCTGCAACCGGCGCATCAACTCCTGCGCCAACTGGGTGCGGGTCCAGGCGTCGATCTCACGGTCAAGCTCGTCCTGGGCCGCAACCCGTGCCGGCATTCCCGCGAGCGATGCCGAAGTTGCCCACGCCGGCCGGCCCATCGTCTCCACCAGCG
>DAINCT010000402.1:0-4312 GCA_036732245.1 Chloroflexota bacterium
CCGGGTGACGCGCCACGCGACGAGCGCGATGGCGAGGCCGATGAGGGCACCGGGGAAGCTCGCCACCAACAGGATGCAGACGAGTAGGAGCGCATACGCCTTGCTCTGGCGTGGGTTGTTGCCCAGCGCGGGGGGGACGACCGCGCGAGTCAGCGCGCTCACCGTTGGGTGGTAGGCCGCGGATACCAGGCACGTACTTCCATGTAATCGTCGGCGCGGTGCTCGCGGATGATGGCCCATAGACGCTGTTCATGTCGAGGAAGCACGCACCAGACGATGCGGTAGTGCCGCTCGCTGAGGTATGCGGCGAGGATGCGCTCGACATGCCGGCTCCGTTTGGGAGTGAGATCGAGCTCCAGCGCAACTTCCGCACCGGCGGGGTGAATGAAGACCGCATCGGGCAGGCGGCCTTGGCCGGGTATGCGTCTGCCGTCCCGCATCTCGCGCCTCCGTTGGCCGCGCAGTTCTCGCTCGGTGCGCAGCATGGTGCCGGGTGGACTGTTTGTGAGCAACGCTTCGACGAGGTCCACGACGGCGAGCGTATGGCGGATCTCGGCAAGCACGAGATGGGCCGGGTGGACATCGACATCAGCTATGCGCGCCCCGGCTCCGGTAAGCCGAAGCACGGAGCTTTCGCGCCAGAAGGTGCGGTCGTGGCGGATGAGCGCAAGCTGTTCGAGCTTGCGAATCCGGCGATATGCGGCCCATTGGCCGACGGCACCACGATCGCGGGAGAAGAAACGGCGAGCAACCTGGGCGGGGGTGACGACGCCGTGCCGCCCGATCCAGGCGAGGATGGTGACATCGCGGTCGGTGATACGGGGGCGGGCACGGCTAGGCGAGGATCTAGGGGGCCCCGCCGCCAGCCCTCTCTCTGCCGGTCTCAGAAGGGGAGACCGGAAACCGGAAAGTTCCACGATGCCACCAGAACGCACTTAATCACGACGCGGTCGCTGCGTTCGGCCCGTTACAGGATTGGTGGGAGAAGCGGCTCATCTAGGGTGGGCAAGAACGGTCTCGTTGCACCCTGCGGCCGGCGCCGAGCCGTCGATGACGACCACGAAGCGCAGCGGAGACCGCAGGGTTGGTGGTCATCGACAAAAGGCGATGTTGCCGGCAAAGGATGAAGTGCGACGAGTCCGTTCTCTGGGTGGGCTTACACGTCCCGCTTGCTGCCCTTCACGGTCACGCCAACGGCTCTCCGCCATTGCTTCCCGCCTCACTGGTCTCTGTTGCTTAGCTGGCATCATCATGACCCCACCACCACCATGCCACCTGCCTCCTGCTCGTCGACTCGCCTCTCACGACCACTCTCTCCACGACTTCGCACTTCACTTCCACTTTTCCGTGCTGGACTCCCCCTCTCTTATCCTGCGCGGACCGCCTTCTGAAGTGCGCCTCTTTTCGGTCGTTCTCTCTCGTTTTCTTAACTCCTCGGTTTTTCTCCATCGTCATTCGTACCTCGCCATCTCTTGTCATACCGCTCCGGTTGCCTCATTAACCTTTTTATTCGGCGCCCTGTCTCTTCAGTTACCGCACCCCGGCCCACATCTGCTTTAAGCACGATGTGGGGGTGGGGTGCGGGAGGCGGACCTGTCCAACGGACAGGCGCCAGGAATAGACGAAAGAGGGCGCCGCTGATCGGAAACGGAGGCACCCGGAGCGCGTCGAAGATGACGCTGGAGACTGTTGAGCCCAAGCATACAAGCGGTTGAACACTCGGAGTGAAATCGCTCGAGTGTGATTGCGCGTCTCCGCGGTCAGCTTACGCCGTGGCGAGGGACAGTTGTTTGTTTGTGAGATAGCGGATCCGTGCGCTGTTCACGCTCCGTGCCTGAGTGCCGCCTCACCCTTGGGGCGGACCCACATAGGGCGCAGTGAGTAAGAATCTCAGGCGCTCGTCCGATAGCGATGAGACTCCTGCTCTCGTAGGCTGGGAATCAGCATGGCGCCCTTACAGGGACAGCCGCTCTGCGACCGTCGTCGCACAGGAGGTCAGATGAGACGGTATCCAAAGATGCTTCTGACTGGTGGTTCCGTTGCTGTTGCCCTGATTGTTCTGAGTGGACGTGCCTTCGGCGCCCCGGCCGGAACTCCATTCGCTCCCTGGTCGGTCGGGCATCAAGGCCCCATTGACATGATGGGAAGCCACGGCCTTGCCGCCACGATGGGCGGGGCAAACGACGCAGCAGCCAACCGCGCCGTGCTCACCATCGACCAGGCAGTGTGGCGCGTCCGGCGCTACGCCGCCCGGTACGGCAATCCGAACCTCGTCGTCGACGAAGTCCTGGAGTTCCAGCGGAACTTCTACGCCATCGTGAAGGACACGAGGACGGGACACGGCGCCTTTGAAGTCCTGGTCAACATTGGACGGGTGCGGTCTTCCCCGAGTACGGGCCGGCCATGATGTGGAACACCACCTATGGAATGATGACCGGCGGAATGGGCGGCATGATGGGCTTCCAGCAGGCCCGCGGCCCGATGAAATTCACACCAGAGCGAGCCCGACGCATCGCCCAGCACTGGCTGAATCAGAATCGGGCGGGATCGACGACGGAAGCTCCCGAC
Organism: Chloroflexota bacterium; assembly: GCA_036732245.1. GTDB lineage: Bacteria > Chloroflexota > UBA5177 > UBA5177 > UBA5177 > JANWJD01. The sequence continues at coordinate 2,569 of DAINCT010000402.1, forward strand.
CAGTTCCCGGGATACTACACAGTGCATTTCCTCTACCAGGGGAAGATCGCCGGCATGCTCTCGGTCAACGGTTATGCCGGACGCGTGTGGTACCACGACTGGCACGGGAAGTTCCTACGCATGAGAGTGGTACGTGGGTGACGGCAAGGACACAAGCATGATGCCGGGGAGCCACAGGAGGGGCATTGGGTTCGCCATGAGCGTTGCTATGGTCATCACGTGGGGACACGTAATCTGCGGCCTCGTTCAGCCCGGGCTGCAAGAGCGCCCGCGCAGAACACCGTAGGCGCTCCATGCTAGCCGGGCGGAGTAATGTGGGCAGGCCCACAAGGATAGGTAGCGTACGAGAGATCCGTCCGCACATACAGCGCGTGGTTGAGCATGAAGACCCGATCTGTGGGAGGCGAATCGGCTTCGTCCAGATTCATGCGATCCGTTCGGCGGGTGCGCGCACATTTGTGTTCTGCTCCCCGGGCTGTGTGGAGCAGTTCGATCTCATCCGTCGTGCCCTGGAACTTACCGCAATCCGCCGTGGATCGTGACCGCTGGACTGCCGGTTACAGGCAGCTGCCCGTGTCCGTGAGCGTGTCTGGTAAGCCTATTCGCTCCATCTCGTCTTTGCGCGGGCCATCATGCGGAGCACCTCGGGCCCACCGTTTCGCAGCAAGCAGAAGGTGCGGACCGCGGCGAGAGCCAGAAACAGGATGTTGAGCACTAAGGCGTAGCTCCAGCTCAATCTCTGTGTGATAGTCAGGCGCTGAGGTTGTCTGGGACACTCCCGAGCGCGCCAAAAGGCAGTCCTATCGCGGAGGTCTGTCGCTCGCCCCACCCTTCGCTGTCGTCTCGAGTTCCTGCTCCTACACGCGCGAGGCATGAGCACCGCCCTCGGACCAGCTCCAGGCGGAGCCGTGACGGGCGCCCATCAGCCGTCGACGGGTCAAATATCGGGTGGCCGCCCGATGGAGAGATATACCCCCGAGGGGTAAGTTCTAATTGAAGTCGTTTGATCGACTGCCCAATGCAACTAGAGGAGTGGACCATGTCTCCTCAATCATCCAGCGTCGAAAACACGCTCCAAGCACCGCCCTTCGAGCCCTGGCGTCTAACAGGAATCGGAGTGCTTCGCATCGTCTTCGGAATCATCTGGGGGATCGATGCGTGGCTCAAATGGCAGCCTGACTTCATCAACAACTTTGTCAGCTACCTGACGGGTCCACTGGCCAGTCAGCCACCGCAGGTGCGCGCATGGATACATTCTGGCATCAAATCGTCGGCATCGACCCGCTCTTATTTGCATATCTCGTAGCCCTGGCCGAAACGGCGATCGCAATCGGGCTGATTCTCGGGATTTTCAGCAAACTCACGAACATCACCGGCTCGCTTATGGCAGCCGTTATCTGGTCGACCGCGGAAGGCTTCGGCGGCCCCTACATCGCGGGCTCAACCGACATAGGCGCGGCAGTCAACTATGTGCGCGTCTGGGCCGTACCGTCGCCGTAAAGATTCTCCACCCCCGAATATGCGCGTGACGAGCCCTTCGTGCAGCGCTTCACTCAAGAGTCGGAGTTCGCCGCGAGTCTTGGCTCTCACCCAAACATCGTGGCGATTTACGACGTCGGTGAAGACGGTCCCATCCATTACATGGTCATGGAGCTCGTCGAAGGCCGCAACCTCAAGGAGATGATTCGCGCGCGGGCTCCTTTCTCTGTTGCCGAAGCCTTCGCCATCGGGAGCCAGGTGGCTT
>DAINCT010000403.1:0-4312 GCA_036732245.1 Chloroflexota bacterium
GATCGTGCTCACGCTGGAGCGTGGGGCCGTGGTCGGTATCGAACTCGGTTCGGAGGCGGCCGCCACCACGCGGCGGCTCGCCGAACGCGTCAATTACAGTTTCGTAAACCGCGCCGCGTCATCATGGATGGACGTCGACGAGGCGACCGCCATCATCCGTTTCGGCACAGCCGACGTCGACAACGCCGTGTTGGTCGGGGGCGTCGAGGTGCCAGTGGCTGCTCTGACCGAATCACACGCGACGGTGGTCTTCGCCGATGGCAGCTCGGCACCGGGTTCCGTGATGCTGCGTATCGACCGCACCGATCCGTCCCGGACCACGTTTATCGGCGAAAACGCCAGCACGTTCGACTGGTCCGCGCATATACCCGCTCGCGCCGTGCCCACCGGCATGGCGAGGGTCACGGCCGCCCTAATCGGGGCTCCCGCCGGGGCATTCGCTACAGTGCGTGTCGCGAGTTCCGCGGGAGTTGTTGCCAGTGTCCGATGAGCATCCACGTCCGCAGCTCACCAGGGAGCATTGGACCAACCTCAACGGATTATGGCAGTTTGCCGTGGACGAAGGCGACATCGGGCGACGCGAGGGCTGGCATCGCGATCCAGCTGTCTTCGACCGCGAGATCTTGGTTCCCTTCCCGCCAGAATCCGAGCTTTCAGGGATAGTCGAAGACGGCCTGGACGTCGTCTGGTATCGCAAGGCCGTGCGGCTGAGCGGGAGCGAGAACAGTACCAGGTTCATTCTGCATTTCGAGGCGGTCGACTACTCGGCGGAGGTCTGGGTCAACGGCCAGTATCTCGGGGGGCATGAGGGTGGTCAGACACGATTCAGCTTCGACATCACCGATGCCTTGGTCGACGGCCCGGAGCAGATCATTGTCTTAAGAGCGCATGATGATCACAGCGATTTAGAGCAACCGCGGGGGAAACAGGATTGGATGCCCGATCCCCACGTGATCTGGTATCGCCGTACGACAGGGATATGGCGAACGGTCTGGCTCGAGGAGCTTTCAGAACGGCACATTGCTTCCGTCGTCTGGTTGCCGATGGCCTCGCCGGGAAGCGTTGAGGTCGAAGTGCGCTTCGGCGGTCCTAGCGGGCCAGAGCTGGAATTGGAGCTTTCCTTCTCAGCCGACGGTGCAGCGCTGGCCCGGTCGTCGCACTCGGTGACCGCTGGAGTGTTGCGTGCGACCGTGCATCTGGAAGATCAGCGGCTCCATGCCGAGCCCGAAGAACTGTGCTGGTCGCCGGAACACCCCAGGCTCATTGACGTCGTGCTCCGGTTGCGCTCAGACGGTGACCTGATCGATGAAGCCCGGTCATATCTCGGGCTGCGAACGGTGGGTGCGGACGACCGCGCATTCCTCCTCAACGGCAGGCCCTATTTTCTCCGATTGGTACTGGAGCAGGGATACTGGCCGAAAACGCACCTGGCTTCGCCATCGGAGGTCGATCTTAAGAGGGAGGTGGAGCTGATCAAGAGCCTGGGATTCAACGGAATCCGCATGCACCAGGTCGTTGCCGATCCCCGGTTTCTCTATTGGTGCGATCGATTGGGACTCCTGGTGTGGGCGGATGCTGCAGCGGGCTATCGTTTCTCCTCGGTTTCGTTCGCGCGCACGACACGAGAGTGGATCGGCATAGTCGAACGGGACATCAGTCATCCCAGCGTGGTCGTCTGGGTTCCTTTCAACGAGAGCTGGGGCGTTCCTCTGCTGGAGACGAGCGCGCAGCAGCGTTCGGCGGTAATGGCTGTACACCACCTCATCAAGGCACTCGATCCGACACGGCCGGTGCTCGGCAATGACGGCTGGGAGTATGTAGTCGGCGATCTGCTCGGGATTCATGACTACAGCCAGCATCCTGCCCCGCTGCGTGAACGCTACGGCGACGATGAACGGATCGTGGCTACTGTCCTTCGCGGTCGAGCCGGTGGACGTCGTGTCACGGTTGGTGATCGCCTCAGCGAAGGACAGGCATCCTCGGTTCCCGTCGTGCTCTCGGAGTTCGGTGGGGTGAATCTCGCGCCGACCGATGGAACCTGGGAGGGCTACGGTTCAGTCGCCGATACGCGGGAGTTTCTTCGGCGGTTGGATGCGCTCTTTGCGGAAGTCGACGAGCGATCCGGTCTCGCTGGGTTCTGCTACACGCAGTTGACGGACACTCTCCAGGAGCGCAATGGGCTGTTGACCGAGGATCGGCACCCCAAGGCCGAGTCCGCGGCTATGGAGCGGATCGTTCGCGGGCGCCTCAATTCGGCCTGAATGGAAATCGTGAAGCATCTCTGGGCATCTGAATCTGCCACGTGGTAACTTCGTCTACCACGTGGCAGACAAGGTGGCTTCTCGCCGCGTGACAGAGTCGAGAGACGGGGATTCTCATGAAACGACGCACGCTGGGCGCACGCGATACGGCTGGTTTGATCTCGTCAACCTCAACAGCCCTGCCCCGATCCAGACCATATCCCGTGCCGCGGCAACGACTGCGTCGAATTGCCGCGGTTGTTCTCGCCGCCGCCTGCGTGGCCGCCGGTATTCAGTCGCTGCCATTGCGGGCGGATGCTGCAACGGTTACGGTCGCCGCCAACTTCGCGGTTCCGGTCGACAATCCGTTGATCAAGAACAAGTTCGCGGTCTACAACTCGTGCATCGTTCCGTCGAGCCAGTACAACCGCGATATCAACCTCATCAATGACATCAAGCCAGAGTCGCTGCGAATCGATGGTGGTCTCGGTGCCGCGCCGTTCTGTGGGCTCACCCCGAATCCGGTGACCGGAACCGTCGGCAATCTGCAATACGACTTCACAGGCACCGATCAACTCGTCGGTCAGCTCGACACACGCGGAGTGGTGCCGTACTGGTCATATGGCTACGAGCCAGCACCGCTACAGATCGGGGGTGATTGGCGTAGCAAGCCGTCGAGTCTCCCGGGCTGGCAGCAGGTCCTCAACGCCTACACCGCCCACTTCAAGCAGGCGAATAAATCGGTTGGGTATCACGAGATCTGGAACGAACCCGACTTCGGAAGCACATTCTTCACTGGGACGATGAATGACTACTTCGATCTCTACAAATACGGCACCAACGGACTTCGACAGGGAGATGCCGATGCGGTCATAGGAGGTCTCTCCTCGGCGAATCGCACTGATTGGATCACTCCGTACCTCGACTACGTCGTCGCCAACAACCTTCCGCTCGACTTCCTCTCCTTCCACCAGTATCCGAGCACAGTGACCGGTGAGCCGGCCCAGATCGACGCCTATCTGGCATCCATCAAGAGCCTCATGGCGGCGAGATCCCAGTTCTACACGACCGAGCTGCACCTCAACGAATACAACTCCTACCCGATCAACTATCCGCAGGGAGGCACCCAGGATAAGTTCGGCCTTGCCTCATCGCTGCTGCGCGATTTCAACTATTTCCTTTCTCAGCCCTCCCTCGACAAGGTCAACTGGGCGCAGTTCATGGACAGCGGCCAAGGCAACTTCTCCGGAATGGTCACGATCGATGGCTTCCGCAAGGCGGTTTTCAACGCATACAAGATCTATTCGTCAATGCCGGTTGATCGCAAGCAGCTGACTCTCTCGGGCGCCTCGAATGTCGGGGGTTTTGCCTCCGCGGACGACCACAAGGCTGGTTTCGTGTTATGGAACAAGTCCGGGGCCGGCCACACCATCAACGCGACACTCAGCGGGATCGGTTTCCCCACCGGGACCCTGCGCGTATACCCGATCGACGCGAGCCACGCGAGCCACGGAGACAATGCCGCCACCGAGGATCTCGCACCGAGCGAGACGTACTCCAACGTCGCGACGGCGGGCAGGACTTGGTCCGGCACGATTCCGGACGGTGGTGTGGTCTACCTCGAGTTCACCGACGGCACCGGATTGTCATCGCTCGCCGATAATCACAATGCCAAAGTCCTACGAAACCTGAGCTACCGTCCTGACCGAAACAAGACTTCCTACGCCGATTTCGATCCCACTACCTGGACGGCCAAGCTCGGTATGGCCTCGGAACAGTGGGCGGATGAAGAGGTCGGCGCGACACTGGAACAGCTTCCTTCCGAGCTGACCTTCCAGACCCGCATCGACGGCGCCCTACGGAAACTCGACGCCAATAGTTGCGCTTGCCTGCGCCTCGACTACCAGGTGGGTGGCACATATACCAAGAGCATCCTCGTCCACGGGCCCTACAACGGCAGCGCGGATCTCTATGACGCGGCGCGATCGGCGCCGATGCCGTGGGGGACGAAGTCGCAGGCGAACCAGGTGATCGCGGTCCCTAACCTCGCCTCGTTCGCCGTCAATCTAGGC
>DAINCT010000404.1:0-1102 GCA_036732245.1 Chloroflexota bacterium
CCCTGGTACTGAACGGTCATCTGGACTTCAGGCTGACCCTGACTGTCGGTGAAGGGCGTCGGGGTGGGCTGTGGTGGCTGAGCCGGCGAGAGGATGGTAAAGCCGCCGGTGAACCCGTACTTGGGCAGAGTGCGCTGCACCCCCTGGAAGGGGTCTAGGTAGAAGGTGTACTGGGGGTTCTTCTGATTGGCGCCCTGCTGGATTCTATGAAGCTGCAACTGGCTATACGTGATCGTCCCAGTCTGGGGACCTGCCGTCGCGGTCGGAACGGGGCGTGGCGTTCCGGTTGGGCCGGGCCGAGCCGTAGCGGTCGCGCCGGGCCGCGGGGTGCCGGTAGGGCCGGGTTTCGGCGTCCCGGTCGGGCCGGCCTTGGGCGTGGCGGTGTGCGGTTTCGGCGTGGCGGTGGCCGGCTTCGGCGTGGCCGTGATGTACCGTGTGCGTGGGGTTGCAGTGGGTGAGCTGCCAAAGAGATTCTTGTTCCTGGCGAGAAGCGCACCCCCGATGATGGCCACGATGAGCAGCGCGAGAATAGCCGGTATCCACCATCGATTGCCGGGCCCGCCTCCGTCTTCGACAACGGTGTTTGTGCTCATATCGTCAACCCCTCTGCATGAAGTGTACCTACCAGCCATTAAGCTGGAGGTGTGAAGCATGTGCGGGCGTTCCTCCTGCTTGGGCTGCTCCTCATACTTCCTGGATGTGGTGGGTCCGGAACCCCCGCTCCCCTGGCCGCGAGCTGCTCCACGCGTCTCCTCAATTCTCGCCTGATGCAGGCAAAAGTGACGGTCACGAATACGACCAATGTTCCCCACCGTGCCGTCGTCTATGGACCCGCCCTGCGGAGGGTGCGATATGTCCACCCCGTCTTGAAGACGGTTGAGGTGGTGGTACACGTGGGGAAGTCGGCCCAGAGCTATCCTGGCTGGATTATCCCCCGCGTCTCCCCAAACGGACCGCGCCATATCCTCTTCAATCTGGGCAAGCCAACGCGCGCCTCCTCGATCCTGGCAGCCGAGAGCTCGTCCGTCCGGCTGAATGACTGGAACGCGTTGAACAACCCCGACTGCACCATCGGCTAGAACGAGCCTCCTGCCCTGAGATC
>DAINCT010000404.1:1112-4307 GCA_036732245.1 Chloroflexota bacterium
GAGGCTCGTTCGGCTGGGATCCCTTGCCATCGCGGCAGGATCCCGATCACCAGAGGCGACCTAGGGAATCACTCTAAAGCTGCTGAAGCTCTTGATCGAGCTGTTCCCCTTCCAGAGCTGGAAGGTAACGATCGCCTGATTCGAGCTGCGGCTAATGGTGCCGGCGGGGATCCTGAAGGTAGCCTGCCAGAAGCCGTGCGTGTCGGTCGACGCGAAGTAGCGGATGGTCTTTCCGGTCGCGAAGTGGACCGTGGCCCAGATACCCTGGCGGGCGTGGATCCTGGCCTGCACATGGATGTGCTGCACGTGGCCGATATTGATGTAGTGGTACCAGACCGAGGCGTAGCTGAACCCGAACTTGGCAGTCGGATGGTGAGTCGGTGTGCTCGTCGGTATCGCTGTCGACGTTTCGGTCGGAACCGCCGTGTTCGTCGCTGTGCTGGTCGCTGTGTTGGTCGGGACTACAGTCAGGGTTGGCACGGGAGGAACGGTCGCAGTCGGCGTGACGGTGACGACCGGCGTATCGGTTGCTGTGCTTGTGGCAGTCGATGCGACTACTGGTGTGCTGGTCACGGTGGACGTCGGAACCGGGGTTTGCGAGTCGGTGCCGACCCGGAACCAGTCAAAGTCGGCAGGCACCGGATTGTTGATGGCATTGGCGTTGGTGCCGCCCCAGGCGAAGACACCCACCTGCGGAGCCGCGTAGCTCGCTGTATAGCCGAGCGGCAGGGGCGTACTGGTGACCGTCGCGACCGGTGTGGTGGTCGTGGTTGCTGTCGGCGTATTCGCGGGCGTTCCCGTGGAGGTCGCAACCGGGGTATCGGTCGGGCCAGGCGTGTTAGTCGGGCCAGGCGTGTTAGTCGGGGCGGGTGTGTTAGTCGGGGCTGCCGTGGGGGTCGGCGGAAGGCCAGGCGTCAGGGGGATGAACGTCACGTTGTTGTAGCTGTAGAACGCCTGGTAGAGCGTTCCGGTCTTCACCAGGCGGAGATACACCGTGCCGTTGATCGGGTTAGTCTCCGTGACCGTGTTCACCAGCTCGGTCGTACCGGCTTCCTGCCGGAACTCGATCTGTGGCACGCCGCTGTTCGCGGCGGTGAAGGCGCGCCCCAGGTAGATGAAATGATCGTCGTCCTGGTAGACGAGCAGTCCGGCGGTCTGCCCCAGCGGCGCGAATGTGCCGCCCCCGGCGGCAGGGAATGTCAGGCTGGTCGTCACGGTGTAATCAGCGGCCGGATCGACAGTCTGAAGCACCAGATTGCGCGCGTTGTTCGACAGGTCGGCTGCGCTGCCCACCAACGAGCCGGGCTGGGTCATGATACGTAGACGGCCCGGACTGACACCATTGAGGCTCCAGGTTGTCGCGCTCTGCGCATCAGGACAGGTGCCGATCGCTTGAGATGCGCACTTCACCACAAATGGCGCCGTGAAATTGCTCGCGTTGAACTCATCGCCTTGCAACGTCGAAGCTGTCTGAGCGTACCCAACAAGGATGCCATGGGACGCGAGCACCGGTACGACGGCGAATACGGCCATCACCAGGATCGGTACGAGCTTTCGCATATATCTCACTCCCTCTGATGTTGCCGGCCTCCGGATTACCGACACTTCGAGCGTAGGGAGCGTGCCTGAAATCAACCTGGGATCACTCTGAACTATGCGTAAGGTTTTTCTTAACCCCTGCTTACACGGTTCTTGACCATGCCGCGCTCGTCGACACCTGCCAGGGAGACAGTACCTCTGAGTGACCCGCTCGGCGACATCCGCCAGGGAGACGGCGTCTCCGATCGCCGGCCTCGCCATAATGGCAGCACATGGTGAACGAGGGTACCTCCGCTCCCCGCGACGTGGGTCCGGCCACTGCGGTGCTCGATTTGGTGCATGCCGTGGCGCACGAGCTCATGGCCCGGGGCGCGTCTGCGGTGATCCTCGCCGGAAGCCGGGCGCGCGGCGATGCGCATGGTGAGTCTGACGTCGATCTCTATGCGCTCGGTGTCGGGCCCGGCTACCGATTGGAACAGCGTGCCACTCTCCTCATCTCCATCTCCTCTCGCACGCCGGAACAGGTCCGCGCCTCCTTCTTTGATCCCATGGAGGCGGGGTCAGCAGTCCCGGGCTGGCGTGAGGCCGTCGTCCTGAGCGACCCGCACGGCATCGCGCATCAGCTCCAGCAGGAGGCGAACCGATGGACATGGGACCTCATTCCGTCACAGGTTCGCAGAGGCACCGTGGCGGAGGGCATCACGGGCTTTGCAGAGGAAGTCCATAAGCTGGTCGTCAGCCTGGAGCAGGGGAATGTGTGGACTGCCGCGATTCAGCGCTCACTCCTTGCCGTCCGGCTTGCCCCTCTCATCGCCGTCCATCTCCAGCTACTCTATGGTTCCGAGAACCACCTGTGGGATCTGGTCGCCGATCGTCTGGGCGATCGGTGGAGACACGCTCAAGCGGCGGCACTGGGCGCCGGAGATGAGAGCTTTATGTCGACCTGCCAGGCAGTCCTCGCGCTCTACTCCCTGGCAGCCGCCGAGGTGTGGGAGCGCCTGGACACAGATCAACGCGCCGTGGTGGCACATGCATGTACCATCGCCGGATATCCGGTGCCCGCCCCCTGATCCGCTCTCTGCTTCCCCAGAACCAGGTCCGTTGCAGTGCGGCATGCTCTTCGAGACGTTGTAGTAGCGCAGCAGTCCGCTCTGCCCCCCGGAACCAAGTCCGGCGGGGTCAGTCTCTGGGGAGAACAACCTCATTGTCTCGCCGCGGCCTTGGTACTAGCTCGCCCCGGCAGTTGGGACAGACATAGCTCATGGCCCCGGCGCACGATGCACAGAACGTGCATTCGAAGCTGCAGATATACCCGACACCGTCCACGGGTAGGCGCATGCCGCAGCCCTCGCACGATTCCTTCATGTCCAACGGCATTCGCAGGACTCCCTCATGATCATCGGCATTCGCACGCCTCTTTCGTGTCCAACGGCATTGCGTTCATCATCCTCGACACCCCTCATCATGCCGGACCCACCCGACAATAGCTCGTGTCCGTGGATGGTCGCGCTGCATCCCCGGACAGGAGGCTTGAACCATATAATGTTTAGTGCTAAACTATAGGTGGGTAGCTGGGGCAGCGGCACGGTCCTTGCATTCCATAACACACCTTCGACCACGTGCCTTCTTCAGGAGACTTCCCCCTATGTCCAAGCC
>DAINCT010000405.1:0-4306 GCA_036732245.1 Chloroflexota bacterium
AGAACGTTCCTGAGATTCCTTGACGTCGGAACGGACTTCGTCGTAATCGGTTGCCACTTTGGTGATTCTCATTTCTGACGTTTTCTACGATGTTCCTTCTGACGAGACTGCAACGTACACCAATGCACTGTTGTTCCCATGTCAAAGGACCGGGGCATCAGGGCCGCGCCGTCTTGAAGTGCCAGAGAACACGAAGGGCGAAAGTCTGCTCCGCGCACGGCTGGGCGCGCAGCCTGTCCCTAAGCGTCTGAAACTGCAAAAAGCCCGTCGGATGCCTTGGGCGTTCGCGCCGGGTGTCGGTACTCATGGTGCTTTGGGTGCACGGGGCCGATCCACCCGAGCTGAATTGTCCAAAGTTCTCTGGACAATTCAGCGGCCGGTAACCCCTTCCGCTGTGTGTTATCGACCGGCTAGGCCCCCTTGAGCCGAACTTTCTATACCTCGGAGTCCGGTTCGGCCCATTCGAGGGCGGCGACGAGGTGTCCTTCGTTAGGCAGTGCTCGCTGTTCAGCTGGTGGGAGTTTGTCGTAGGTGTAGGCGGCGACGGCCATGGGTGAGGTCGAGCGGCCAAGGCTGTAGCGGACGCTGCGGTCGTTTTTGGTGCCGCAGATGAGGATGCCGATGGTTTCGTTGTGGTGGTCCCGCCGGAGTACGTCGTCGACGAGGGCGACGTAGAAGTTGAGCTTGCCGGCCTTATGCGCAGCTGGCCATAAGGCCGGTTATGCGCAGCGGGACGTTATGCAGAGGTCTTCGGTCGCGCTGGCGTCTTGACGGCAGTCGGTGAAGGGGTTCTTGGCATAACGCCCGTTGTGGTGGTCAGCGTCCGAGGTTGGTCAGCCAGGTGAGCATGTCCTTGTCCTGGTGCCACAGGGGCATGGCATCGGGCGGGGTGAGGTTTGTGAAGGCGCTCTGGAGTGCCCGTCGCTTCATCTCGCCGTCGATGCGGGCGTAGATCTCGGTGGTCTTCAGGTCGGCGTGGCCGAGGATGTCTCGGATGTAGACGAGGTTGACTCCGGCTTGAAGCAAATGCATCGCCTTGCTGTGCCTGAGAGTGTGTGGCGAAATCGTGTCTGGCAATGCCGCGGGGTTGGCTTCCCTTGCGGCGGTTACGTGCTTGTCGAGGATGTAGGCGATGCCGCTTCGGGTCATTTTCTTTCCGCCGCGGTTGGGGAACAGAGATCGGGACCTGCTGGCAGGCCCGGTGAGACCAGCGCCGTCGGCGTAACGCTGCACGAGAGTGACTGTCGGGACCATCAGCGGCACGATCCTGGTCTTGCCGCCTTTGCCGGTGAGTGTGACTGTTGCGGGAGGATCGGTCCGCAGGTCGCTGAGGGTCAGGTCGGCGATCTTTTGGACCCTGGCGCCGGTGTCGTAGATCAACGCCAGCAGTGCGAGGTCGCGGCTCCCAGAGGGGCTGCTGGTATCGGGCTGATCGAGGATCAGCCGGATACCGTCGAGCGAGAGGTGGCGGGGTGGGGACGTGGTGGTCCTCTTCTTGGGTATCGTCAGGACCCGCTGGTACTGTCCGATCCGTTCGATATCCCGGGCTTGCAGGTAGCGGCAGAATGATCGGATCGCGGCGAGCCGTTGGTTGCGGGTCGCTGGGCCGCAACCACGCTCGGATTGGAGCCAAGCCAGGAAGCGCTCCACGAGTTCTTTGGTCACGAGATCACACGTCATGTGGTCGGGGGTAATGTCCTCGTGGGCCTGGCAGTACCGGAGGAACAAGATGAATGTGTCTCGGTAAGACCTGATGGTGTTCGTCGCTGAGCCGACCTCGCCGGGCAGGAACCGGGCGAGGAACTCGCTGAGGTAGTACTGGAAGTCATGGGTGCTCATTCGGGATCGCCTCCTGGGATCACGCTTGAGGCGATGGCGCTAACGGCGGCGGTGACTTCGGGAAAGATGTCCGGGATCAGGCGGACGTATTGGCCGGTCGCCGCGACCGAGGCATGGCCGAGGTAGGTAGCCAAGACCGGTAGGGCCCAGTAGACATCGGCGCCTTGGTTGGCCAGGCCTTGGAGCGAGTAAACGGCGAAGGTGTGCCGCAGATCGTGTACTCGGGGTCCATGACCACGGCCTCCGTGCGAGATGCCTGCCGCCCACAGCGTCTTCCTGAACCATCTGTAGACGTTGTCGGAGGTGACCGCGCGGCCGTCCAGGTGGGTGAAGAACCGTGTGTCGCGGTCGGCGGTGAATAGCCGCGGTGCGGTGGCGTCGTAGCGGAGCATGATGCCGGCCAGCGACGAGGAGAGTGGGACGAGGCGGTCCTGGTCGAACTTCGCGTGGCGGACGGTTAGGTAGCAGTTGTTGAGATCGACATCGCCGCGGGTCAGATTCACCGCCTCGGACACGCGCAGGCCGCACCCATAGAGGAGCCTGATCAAGACCGGGAGCACGACTGGCATGACCGAGGGCGTTTTGGCCTCCAGCCGGTCGAAGGCGGCGAAGAGCTGGTCCAGCTCGCGTCGGGTGAACACGTATGGCGTGAACGAGTCCCGGTTGCCTCGACGCTTCGGGGTCTGTGGGAACGCCACCGGGAAGTCCTGTGCGGCCAGGTAGTTGAGGAATTGGTTCGTGTATGCCACTCGTTTGTGGTGGTTGCTGGCACGTTCATTGGGCCGTCGGCGGCACCATTGGTCGACGAGCTCCTGGCTCATCGACACGTCGGTGTTGCCTGTGGAAGCGATGAATCTGGACAGCGCCCGCAACGTCCGCGGCACGTCGGCATAGCTTAGGCCTTGTGCGCGCTTGTATCGGACGAAACCGGCCATGTGGGCGGCGAAGACGGACTCGTAGTATGACGCCTGCTCATCAATCCTCATCGTCGTCACCGCCAAGGCTGTCGAGATAGCTCTGGTAGAGGCCGGGCACGTCCAGAGCGCATTCTCGCAGCTGTCCCAGATCGATCTTCAAGTAGATCGTCGTTGAACCGGTGCTGGCGTGCCCGAGTGCCTCAGAGATCGCCGGGAGCGGCACTTTTTTCTCCAGCAGGGCCGATGCAAGCGAGTGTCGAAGGGCGTGTGGACCGTGCTTCTTTCCTTGCGGGATCGCGACCCCGGCCGCCTTCAATCGTGCATAGACCACGGCGTGTATCGATACGGGCTGCATCGGCTCGCACGGGCCGTACAACTTGAGGAACACGTACTCGGAGTCCGAGTGCGGTCTGGCGTTGCGCAGGTAGTCGATGATTGCTTCACCAACATCGTTGAGCAGGGGTAGCGCCACGACCCGGCCGGTCTTCTGCTGGATTATCTCGATGGTGTCTTGCTCCCACCTGAGGCTTGAGAAGCATAGTCCAGCAATATCGGAGGCTCGCAGCCCAAGCCTTGCCGCCAGCAGGATAAGCGCCAGATCACGCTTTCCCCGCGGGTTGCCTGTGTCAATGGCGGTGACCATCTGTTGCACCTCTGCCCGGGAGTAGGCCGAGGGGATTCTCGCCTTCTTCGTGTAGCGGATCGTAGGGACCAGTGGCCGGAGGTCCCGCGGGAGCATGCCCTCATCGTGCAGATAGCCGAGCACATTGCGCAGCACGCAGACCGTGTGGTGGATTGTCGGCAGTTCGTAGACTGCCAGGCTTTCGACGAAGCGGTGAACATGAATCGGCTTCAGCCCGGAGATGTCTTCCAGTCCAGCGTGATCCAGGAACGCGGCCAACCTCTCCAGGTAGGTGCTCGAGTTGCGGATGTACGCAGGCGACATGCCCCTCGTGGCCATGCCGGCCACATAAGCCCGGAACGGGGCGGCGGCCGCACCGGTGAAGACAAACTCTCGCCGTGGCCGGCGCAGCGTCAGGACGCCAGTGCGCTTGAAGTCGCTCAGCAGGTAGATCGCCTTCATCCACCGATACGACGTCGCCTCGCTCAGCGGGTGCGAGCGGATGTGGAGCACATCCTCCAGGAACTCCAGGCCGTGCTCGACGCTGAAGGCACCCACAGGCATCGCGCCTGAGTTCCGGCACAGCTTGTCCCACACGATGCGGTACTGCTTAATGACGGACGGCTTATAGTTCAGCCGCTCCATCTCAGTGATGATCGCCCCCACCAGATCGGCGACCGTGACAACTTTGTTCTCCATTGCAGCCCTCCAACCTTGAGTTGTGGCGCTTATGCGCCACCCTTCAAGGTTGGATCGTTATGCAAAGCCTTCACCACCAGGGCCACCGCCCCAGGACCAACGATCACGTCGCCGCAGGCATACCTGGCTTGTCGGGGAGTCTCGGGGGCGTTTGTCGCCGACTTTCAGGACCGATGTCAGCAAGTTCGAACGTTGCAGTTGTCGCACCCTCACCGGGCATTTCATCGTG
>DAINCT010000406.1:0-4300 GCA_036732245.1 Chloroflexota bacterium
GGGTCAGACATGGACAACCTGCCGCTGGATGTACCGTTCACGGTTGCTGCCGTGCAAGCTGCTCCCGTGTTCTTGAACCGAGAAGCAACCGTAGCCAAAGCATGCGATCTTATACAGGAGGCTGGATCCCAGGGCGCCCGCGTGGTCGTGTTCCCGGAGGCATACATCCCGACGTATCCTGATTGGGTCTGGGCCGTGCCCGCCGGCGATGGTGAGACCCTTGATCGCCTGTACGGACGGCTTCTGGCGAACTCGGTCACGATTCCAAGTCAGGCCACGGACGATCTGTGCGCGGCGGCGCGAGCAGCGAGTGCCTACGTCGTGATGGGCATGAACGAACGCAATGCCGAAGCCAGTGGTTCCAGTCTTTACAACACGTTGCTGTACATCGACGACCAGGGCAACATCATGGGAAAGCATCGTAAGCTGGTACCCACCGGCGGTGAGCGCCTGATTTGGGCGCAGGGAGACGGCAGCACCCTCCAGGTATTCGATACACCGTACGGCAGGATAAGCGGATTGATTTGCTGGGAAAACTACATGCCGCTCGCCCGGTACACGCTATACGCCTGGGGCGTTCAGTTGTACATCGCGTCGACCTGGGATCGAGGCGACGCCTGGCAGGCAACCATTCAGCACATCGCACGTGAGGGTCGTGTGCACGTCATCAGCAGTTGCATGACTCTCAGGCTGGCAGACATTCCGGACTCGCTCGCCATCAAGCAACGCTTCTATGCGCAGGCGGATGACTGGATCAATGTGGGCCGCAGCGCCATCGTGAATCCTCACGGCTCCCTCATTGCGGGGCCGCTCGATGGCGAAGAGGGAATTCTGTACGCCCAGATCGACCCCAGGGAGGCCCGTGGCTCGCGCTCATCTCTGGACGTGGCAGGCCACTATGCGCGCCCGGATATTTTCGAACTGGTGGTACACGCGGGTATGCACCCCATGATCAGCATGGAATACTCGGCAGACGAGACATTTGCCGCCTCTCTGCCGGACGATTGACACTGGGCGAACGTAGATCGCTCGGAGGTGACGTGAACCGGGATGGCACAGTCCGTCGGCTATCTGAACAATCTCGTGGACACTTCTGTGGACGAGGCCTGAGAGTTGTCCACGGGATGTGGATAAAGCGGCTGACTGCTGACATAGTTTCAACACGGTTGCGCCAACGTCGCCGTCGGTATACTCCGCCACCCTCGACATAAAGTATTCAGTCCGGCTCAATGTCGGACCGGCGCGATTGAGTATTCCTGTGAGATCCCTATAGTAGGTCTTGGCAATCTGCGGAGGTGGGGGATTGCCAACGGGTGGTGTAGCCTGGGGAGGCGCGCACCGCCCGGTTTTTTATTTCAGAGCATAGCGGCCAGGGCCAGACTCCGATTCACGCCCTGGATCTCGCCGCATCCTTTGGCGCCGGGAAAGATCTTACCGGGGTTGAGAACCCCAGTGGGGTCGAACGCGGCCTTGAATGCTTTCATGACGTCGATCTCGACTGGCGTGAACATCCACGCCAGATACTCCTGTTTATCGATACCGACGCCGTGCTCGCCCGTAATACTGCCTCCGGCGTCGACGCAGACCCGGAGGATTTCTGCTCCCGCCTGTCTAACTCGTTCCCGGATCCCAGGATCTCGCGCATCAAACACGATGTTGGGATGCAGATTGCCGTCGCCCGCATGGAACACGTTCGCAATCAGCAAGTCGTAACGTTCCCCGATTTCCTGCACACGCTGCAAGACCTCACGTAGCCTGGTACGAGGCACGACACCATCCTGAATGAAATAGTTCGGCGCTAGTCTTCCGAGCGCTCCGAGTGCCCCTTTTCGGCCCGCCCAGAGGCGCTCCCGCTCCTCCTGGCTATCCGCCACCCGCACCTCGCGCACTCCGTGATTCCGGCATACCGCTTCGATTGATGAGGCCTGCGCGGCGAGCGTCGTCGCAGTTCCATCCAACTCGACCAGCAGGATGCCGCCGGCATCGAGGGGGTAGCCCGCATGCACCGCGGCTTCGACCGCGCTGACGGTCACGGCATCCATCATCTCCATGGCGGCGGGCACGACGCCGGCGCTGACAATCGCAGATACCGCGTCACACGCGGCGTCCATGGTCGGAAATATGGCGAGGATCGTGCGGGTGGCGGGTGGTTTGGGAAGGAGTCTAACCATCACCTTGGTAACAAGTGCCAGTGTCCCTTCCGATCCCACGATGGCGCCGACCAGGTCATAACCGATGGGATCCGGATTCGCGCCGCCGATCCACATCCGTTCGCCCTCAACCGTGACGATTTCCAGTCCCAGGATGTGGTTCGTGGTCATGCCGTACAGGAGGCAGTGCGGGCCGCCCGAGTTTTCGGCAACGTTGCCACCAATGGTGCAGGCCCTCTGGCTCGAGGGGTCGGGTGCATAAAAGAGGTTGTGGCGGGACACGAGCGCTGAGAGTTCCGCGTTCACCATGCCGGGCTCCACGATGGCGAACTGATTTCTGACGTCGAGTTCCACCAGGCGGTGCATCCGCGCGGTTCCAATCATGACGCCGCCCGAATCCGGCACGGCCCCGCCACTCAAACCGGTGCCGGCACCTCGGGGAATAATCGGCACCCCATGGCGCCGTGCGATCCGCACGACCGCCTCCACCTCCTCCGCCGAACCCGGCAGTACGACTACCGTCGGAAGACCCCGTTCCGCTGTGCCGTCGGACTCGTACACGATCGTGTCTTCGGGGTTATGGAGCAGATGCGCTGCTCCTACCACGGCGCCAAGCTCGGCAACCAGCTGAGATCGCACGGTCGCGGGCAGTGCCATGCTCTAGCCGACCTGGCCGCTCAGAGCGTCGTCGAGCACTTCAGCGATATGACGTACCTCGATCGGCAGGTTGGCCTCCTCGATTCCCTGACGGAGTTGCATGATACACCCAGGGTTCGAGCTGATCACCAGAGAGGCGCCGCTCGCACGAATATCGTCCATCTTCGCGTTAAGAATCTCGTGCGACATTTCGGGATGTTCCAGGTTGTACACACCGGCACTGCCACAGCAGAGATCGGGATATGCCAGTTCCACGGTTTGCAGGCCGTCGATGCGGTTCAGCAGTTGGCGCGGCTGCGTCGTGATCCGCTGGGCGTGGCGTAGGTGACACGCATCCTGATATACCGCGGTTGTGCCCTTCAATCCTGAGGGCGCGTCGAGCCGCGCAATAGGAAAGGGAAGCTCGGCCAGGTACTCGCTGAAGTCGCGCACCAGGCTCTCAAAAACACGCACTCGAGGCAGGTACTCCGTTTCGTCGGCAAAGAGTTCCGAGTACTCCTTCATCGTGGATCCACAGCCAGCGGAGTTGACGACGATAGCGTCAAGATCTGCCACCAGCATGGATTCAATCACATTTCGGGCCATGGTCTTCGCTCGGGTCCGCTCGCCCGCGTGAACATTCAGCGCGCCACAGCAGCCCTGCCCGGGTGGAGTCACGACCTGACACCCGAAGCGTTCGAGAACTCGGACGGAGGCGCGTTGTACGTCGCCGAATGCAGTACTCATGACGCATCCTGCCAGGAATCCGACCCGCGGCAGACCAGGGGCGCGTGCCGGGATCGCGCTCTGAACATCGAAGTAGGGCGTATCAATCTGCGGCATGAGGGCTTCCCGTTCGCCCCAGTTCCCCGGTATGCGTCGCAGCAACCTTGAGCCTCGAACGGCACGCTGCACGCCCGACTTTTGGTAGACGCGCATCGCACCAAACAGGGCGCGAAAGAGTCGACGATGCGGAAACACGAACTCGAAGGTGAGCCGATTGGCAACGCGCTGTGCGGGTGGACCCACCGGCTCGGTCCACATCTGTTCGCGGGTCGCTTCCATCATCCGGCCGAACGGCACCCCGGACGGGCATGCTGTCTCGCACGCACGGCACACGAGACAGAGATCCATATGCGTGTGAAAGCTGTCGTCCAGGTCGATGCGGCCGTCGTGCAGAGCTCGCATGAGATAAATGCGGCCCCGCGGGGATTCCGTTTCGAGACCGGTGGCCCGATATGTCGGGCAGGCGTTGAGGCAGAGTCCGCAGTGGACGCACTTTGAGAGATCTTCCTCGGTGGGTCCGTCCGTGCGATGTCCAGAACCGTCCGATTCCAGTGGCGACGTGCCGGCTACCACGATCCCTTCCTTCGAAACGAGTTCGGTCCGTGCTTCATGCTTGCTCCAGTAATGAGCCTGTGAGTCTAGCGTACCGCCCTCCGCCGCCCCGTTCCATCATCGAGCGCAATGAGCGCGTCCTATGATGCTTGCACACGAGTCGAGGGGCCACTAAA
>DAINCT010000407.1:0-4292 GCA_036732245.1 Chloroflexota bacterium
CGATATCGGTGATAGTGATCGCACGCGATGTCGCCCGTGTCTCCGTTTCGGACCTTGCCGGGAGTCCTGCAAAACCGATCCCAAACGCTTTCGCCACGACCGTCTTCGCGTGCAGCCCCTTCGATCTGGTACGAGGCGGTTGCAGCCCCCCAAACGAAATCTTGATGAAAAGGGATGTCTCTCAATTCAATGCCATCCTTCCGAGTACCGCGCTCGCAGCCGGTGCGATGGAGTACAGTTTGGCCTTCCTGCTGTAGAGCGCGGCCCCATCCGCGCGGTACTAACTACCGGGATAGAGATAGCAGCGCACCCAGTGGCCCGGTTCCACCTCCGCCAGCTGGGGCATCGCCTTGCTGCATTTGTCCATGGCGAAGGGGCAGCGTGAGACGAACCTGCACTCGGCTCCCGGATCGATGGCCGCACGCAGTTCTCCTCCCCGTGTCGGCAGCACGCTGCGCTCAATGCCGGCTTCCGGGTTCGGCACCGCGGAAAGCAGGAGCTGGGTATACGGGTGGAGTGGCTTTTGCAGCACTACATCGGTTGGACCCTGCTCCACTACCTGTCCGGCGTACATGACGAGCACCTCATCGGCGATGTAGCGGGCGCTCGCGATGTCGTGCGTGATGTACAGGAAGGCGATGTTGCCTTTCGTTCGCAGCTCGTACATGAGGTTCAGGATGCCCATTCGGATGGAAACATCCAGCATCGATATGGGCTCGTCTGCGAGCAGAACCGTGGGCTGGACAGCCAGCGTTCGGGCAACGGCGACGCGCTGTCGCTGTCCGCCAGACAACTGATGAGGGTACTTCTCGGCAAACTCCGCCGCGGGAGCCAATCCCACCTCAGTCAGCAGCTCGACCACGCGGTCTCGGATTTTGCCGCGTGGCACTATGTGGTGGATCTTGAGCGGTCGAGCGATGTGATGCTCAACCGTCTTAACCGGATTGAGGGACCCGAATGGGTCCTGATAGATCATCTGCACCTGTGAGCGGTAGTGTAAAAGTGCCCTGCGGCCTCTCAGCCGCGTGACATCCCTCCCCTGGAATTCGATGCTGCCGCCGGTGGGCTTGTAGAGCTGGGCCAGGCAGCGCACTACCGTGCTCTTCCCACTCCCGCTCTCACCCACCAGAGCCGTCACCCGGCCCGGACGGAGATCGAAGCTCACGTCGTCGACGGCGTGAATCCAGTGCTTGTGGCCAAAAGGGCCGAAGCCGCCTCCGGCCGGGAAATGCATGGTGAGGCCCTCCGCTCGCATGACGGGCGGAGCGAGGACCTCCTCAGCCGGCAGTGACTGTACGCTCATTTGTCATTTCCTGCTCTGCGTCGTACAGATGGCAAGCCACCAGGTGGTTCGACTCGACCTCCTGCAGCACCGGACGCACCCTCTGTCTATAGGGCGTGCTGTACTGGCAGCGAGGGCTGAACCGACAGCCCTTCGGAGGGTTGACCAGATCGGGCGGTGCGCCCGGGATGCCCTGTATCACCTTCCTTGGACCGACCAGTGAAGGGAACGAGTTCATCAGACCGACCGTGTACGGGTGCTTGGGTTCTCGGAACAGTACCCGGGCATCCGCCATTTCCACGATCTCGCCGGCGTACATGATGGCGATGCGATTACTGAATTCCACCAGCAGAGAAAGATCGTGAGTGATGAACAGTGCGGCGAACTGCAGCCTGCGCTGAAGCTCCTCGATCTCTTGTAGGATCTCTCGTTGCACGACAACGTCAAGCGCGGTGGTGGGCTCGTCCAGGATGATTAGCTCAGGCTCGAGGGCAAGCGCCATGGCGATGATGACCCGCTGGCGCATCCCCCCCGAGAGTTCATGAGGGTACGCAGAGACGCGCTCGGGATCGATGCCGACCAGTTGGAGCAGCTCACCGGCGCGCTTGAGTGCCGCGCGCTTCGAAACGTGTTCGTGCGCCTGCATCATGTCCACGAACTGATCGCCGACTCGCAGCACGGGATTAAGCGCGTTCATCGCGCTCTGGAACACCATCGAAACGTGGCGCCACCGAAACTTGCGTTTTTGGCGGCGGGACATCGAGGACATGTCATCGCCCTGAAAGAGGATGCGTCCGCCGCTCTGCCGCGCTGGATCTCGCAGAATGCCGAGGATGGCGTTGGCGGCCGTGCTCTTGCCGCAGCCGGACTCTCCGGCAAGGCCCACGATCTCGCCCGGCATGATGTCGAAGTGGATGTGATCTACGGCGCGGACGACTCCTCGAGAGGAGTAGTAATCAACCACGAGGTCCTCGACATGCAGCAGCGGTCCGCTCTGCGTCACGCCCGCCCCCCGGTGACCACGGCGCTCGAACTGACCTCTTGGCTCGCCTTCGCCTTTCTCCACCTCCGTTGTTTTGGCATCTTCACGCCCTGCAGACGCGGGTTGCTGATTTCATCGACGCCGTAATTGATGAAGATGAGGGAAGTCGCGGTCAAAGCGAGTGCCATTCCCGGGTAGAAGAAGTGCCACCACGCGCCGGTCTCCAGGGCCGCGTCGTTTTGTGCCCAGAACAACGTGACGCCCCAGCTGACCCCGTTACCACCCCCGAATCCGAGAAATTCCAGTCCCGCCTCGAAAAGGATTGCTCCGACGAACGAGCCCAGAAAACCGGCGACGATACGGCTGGTCATGTTTGGCATGATCTCTCCGAAGATGATCCGGCTCAACGATTCGCCGCTTGTCTTGGCGGCCAGCACGAAGTCCCGACTTCGGAGGGTTAGGGCGAATGAGCGAAGCACTCGAGCCTCCCCCGACCAGGTCAACAACGCGATGAGGAACACCATGACCGCGCCGCCGTGGAACGGAAGGTATGCGCTGATCACGATCAACAGCGGAAGGCCCGGCAGAACCAGGAAGATGTTGATGAGGAGGTTGAGCGCTTCGTCGACGAGGCCCCCGACATAGGCAGCGATCATTCCGATCGCGGCCGAGATCAGCGTGGCCAGCGCGGCGGCACTGCTGCCTATCAAGAGCGACGTCCGGGCGCCCCGGACCACCTGAGAAAATACATCGTTCCCCTGCTGCGTGGTGCCGAACGGGTGTTGCCAGGTCGGCGCCTGGGCGATCGCGGTGAAGTCCATGGCGTTCGGATCGGTGCGTTCGATCCACGGCGCCAGGATGGCTATCAGAACGATGGCCGAGAGCATGCACAGACCAAATAACGACTTCTTGTTGTGGAGCAGCAGGATCATGAAGCGCGGAAGGCGTAGGCGCCGGCGGCTTCCGGTCGGAGCCATTTCCTCAAGGACCGCTGTCGTGGCTGCAATGCCGGCATCTGTTCCTGGGGACTCTGCCAGGTCGGGCAATTGCCCTGCAGTGGGAAGCATGACTCTCTCCTTTATTGAGCCCGAGCTCGAGGATCGAGCCGTGCATAGACGAGATCCATTGCGAGATTGGCCAGCAGCACGGCGACGACGATCAGCATCAGCAGCGCCTGCACCAGCGGGTAATCGGAACCGAGCGCCGCGTTGACAAGGGTGAATCCGACACCCGGATAGCTGAATACCGTCTCGACCAATGTGAGTCCGCCCACCGTGTAACCCAAGGCGATGGCAAACCCGGTCAAGTTCGGCAGGATCGCGTTGCGGGCAGCGTACATCATCATGACGCGGAAGTCACTCAAACCCTTGGCATGTGCCATGGCGATGAAGTCGTCAGCCAGTGTATTGATCATCACGTTTCTCATGCCAAGGAGCCAGCCTGCGATCGTCGTGGCGACCACGACGATAACCGGCAGCAGCGCATGATCGGCCGCATCTTTGATGAAAGCCCAATTCCAACCGATATTCGTCTCGCCGCTATAGGAATGTTCCAGCGGGAACCAGCCGTTGAGAAATGCCAGAAAGTACAAGAGGAGAAGCGCCAGAAAGAAAGCAGGAAACGCCGAAGTGAACATAGTGACCGGCGGAAGAATGCTATCGAAGATGCCCCCGCGACGCCAGGCCACGATGATTCCCAAAAAGGTTCCGATGATAAACGCAAGTACGGTCGCCGAGCCGGCCAGCAACAGAGTCCAGGGAAGCGTCGTGCGGATGACGTCGATGACCGGGGTCGGATAGTAGGAGTATGAAATGCCAAGGTTGCCGTGAAATAGGTTCCCGAGGTACTGGAAGTACTGCACGTACAGAGGGCTGTGGGGGACCCCCAACTGGAGCCTCAAGGTATCGAGAAAGTGTGGGTTATGCATGATCTCGGTGCGGTACTTGGTATAGAACGAGTCGATCGGATGGCCTGGCATCAGCCGAGGCAGAAGAAAGTTCAGGGTGAGCGCGGACCACAGCGCTACCA
>DAINCT010000408.1:0-4290 GCA_036732245.1 Chloroflexota bacterium
AGGCCGATCCGGAGAAGTACGCCCATTGGCGAGAACTGCTCAAGAAGTACGACAAACGCCGCAAGGAACGTGAACGCGAAGATGCGCCTGCGGCTGCGCGCTAAATGGGTACATAGCGCAGGAACCAGTCTCGCGCGCTGTGTGCCACCTGGTCGAGCGTACCGGGTTCCTCGAATAGGTGCGTGGCGCCCGGGACCAACTCGAGACGTTTCTCGCCGTGCAGTCGATCGTACGCGTGGCGATTCAGTGCGATCACGCCGGTGTCCGCACTGCCCACCAGCAAGAGCGTAGGAGCCTGGACCGCTTCCAACGCATCGGCGGCCAGATCTGGTCGCCCGCCGCGGGAGACGACGGCCCGGATGAGAGCCGACTGATCGGCGGCAGCCACCAGGGCCGCTCCCGCTCCCGTGCTGGCCCCGAACAAACCGCGTGGCAAATGAGCAGTCATTTGGTTTTGGCCGGCGTACGCAACACAGGCAAGCAGACGGCCGGCCAGTAACGTAATGTCGAAGACTTTACGCCGGTCGCGTGCCTCCTCCTCGGTCAACAGATCGACCAGCAGCGTGGCCAGACCCGATTCGTCCAGCACTCGAGCTACGGCTCCATTGCGCGGACTGAGCCGTCCGCTTCCACTGCCGTGAGCGAAAATCACGATACCGACCGGATGCGCAGGCACTGATAGGAGTGCGGGGAGCATGACCGGCGCGGCCGGAATCTGGATCTCTCTACGATCGATTCGCTCGCCCGCCGGGTTCGTGTCGGAAGTGTCGGTCGAGAATTCCTGCAGGCGCCGAATAACTGCCTCGTCGTCCAGTTGAGCGAAGTGATGGTAGTGCAATCCGACCGCCTGAAACGGCTCCGGAGTCACCAGCACAATAACCTCGTCGGCGTACTTCGCGAGCACGTTCATGGCCTGCATTGATGCAACGGGAGTGGCAAGGACGATGCGGGTAGCGCCCAGGTCACGCACCGAACGAATGGCGACGAGAGCGGTGGCACCGGTCGCGATCCCGTCGTCCACCAGAATGGCAACGCAGCCTCGCAAGCTCTCACGGGAGGAGCCGACGGCATACTTCAGGTGTTGCCGCTGCGCTTCAGCACGTTCCGCTGCCACCGTTTGTGCCAGATATCGATCCGATGCACCCGTTGGTTTCTTGAGTCTCTCGTCGATCCACTGGATCCCTGTCTCGCTAACGGCTCCTAAGGCCAGTTCCGGATTGCTTGGTGCTCCGACCTTTCGAACAACCAGCGCCCGCAGTGGAAGTCGAAGCTCCGCCGCTACGGCCGCCCCAACTTCCCCGCCTCCACGAGCCAATCCGACGACTATCGCGTTCGTGCCTGCGTAGTTTTGCAGTGCGGCGGCGAGATGACGGCCCGCATCGTAGCGGTCGACAAACGGCCCGGCGGCTGATGTCGCATCCATGATCCCTTTATCGACCTCCCGAAGCCACCCTCAACTTGCCGCCTCGGCGACATTCTCGCCACCGGGGACGTCAGCGCGGTGCAGGTAACGGCGGGCCAGAGGCCAGACAGCAAGCGGTGTCACCACACTGATCGCGCCCGCGACCGCCAGCGAAAGAGATGCGCCTCCGGCGCCGGCCAATCCGGCGGCAAACAATCCACCCAACGGACCCGTCCCGCTGAAGATCATGGAGTACACGCTCAGCACACGTCCACGGTAGGCGTCCTCGAGCCGTGCCTGAATCGCGGAGTTGATGCCGGCAAAGAAAGCGCCGGTACTCCATCCCACCGCCACCAGAGCGATCAGCGCAAGCGACAGGGAGTGAACGGAACCCAACATGATTTCGCCTGCGCCGGTCACGAATGCCGCCACTAGCAAGAGTGGCCCGGCTACCGCCGCACGACTCCAGCGCACCACGGTAATAGATCCTAGAACCGCTCCGACACCGAGCGCGCTCCACATCCAGCCCAGCCCATCTGCCCCGACGTGCAACACATCCCGGGCCACGATAGGCATCAAGACATTGAAGTTCATGGCAAAAAGGGCGACCGTACCCATCAAACCGAGTAACAAAACGAGAGCCGGTGAGCGAGCGAGGTAGGCCAGGCCGGCACGCAATTCTGTAACTGGATGGCGCGTGTCGCTGCGACGATTATCCGGCAATCGCATCAGCACGAGTGCAATGATAACCGCGAGAAATGAAATGCTGTTGAAGTAGAAAATGGGAGCGACTCCGCCGAAGCGGATGACGACGCCTCCCACCGCCGGGCCGAGCACGCGAGCTCCGTTCAGGACGAGCGAGTTCCAGGCAATCGCATTCGCGAGATCCTCTCTTCCCACGAGGTCGACGACGAAGGCCTGCCTGGTGGGCGACTCGACTGCGATCGCAACACCGGAGAGGGTCGAGATCAGTAAAATTTCCCATACCTGTAAGCGGTGCAGGGCGATGAGCGTGGCCAGGGAGAATGCGAGGAGCAGAGCGCTCGATTGCGTGACCATGATGAGATGGCGCCGTTGTACGCGATCTGCGACCACGCCGGCGGGCAAGGACAGTACCAGACTTGGTCCCATCTGGAGTGCCGCTGTAGCCCCCAGTAGCCATTTCGAGCCGGTCAGATCGTAGACCAGGTAACCCAACGCGACCTGCTGCATGAAGGTCCCCATAAACGAGACCAATTGCGCGATCCAGTAGTAACGGAATGCTCGATGACGAAAGGCGGCTCGGCTGTGGCGTGTGGCGGGCGCGGTCATACGACATAATACCGGTGCGGGTGCGGCACACTATTCGACCCTCGACGGACGTCTCCAGGGCCGCTCTTGCCCAGGCGCGATACCCTGAGATACATGGTTCGTTGACTTCTTCGCTCCCGCGGTGAGAGGAATCCGCCGGATAGCTCAGGCCGCGGTCCTTCGCGCGAAGATCGAGCCCTCACCGGCGAGGTGACCGGCCCACACCGAACTCGATATTGCTGAGAATTGCCAGAAGAGGAGAAACACGTGAGTGGCGCAGACTTCGGCGGGTCGCCCGATTGCCGAATCTTGATCATCGGAGGCGGATTCGGCGCCGTGTACACGGCGCTCGGGTTGGAAAAGCTCTTGAAGCCGGAAGATCGGACCGAGGTGACGCTGGTCAATCCCGAAAACTTCTTTCTCTTCACTCCCATGTTGGCCGAGATAGTCTCCAGCCAAATCGATACGAGTCATGCCATCAATCCACTGCGGCGCATGTTCAAGCGGACCCGCTTCGTGGAAGGCGCTGCAAAGTCCATCGATTTGAAAGCGCGGTCGGTGCTCGTGCGCCATCCTAACGGCGACGAATTCGGATACCCATACGACCATCTGGTGATCGCCGTGGGTGCCAAAGTCGGTTATTTTGGGATGGAAGACGTCGAAAAGAACTCGTATACCGCGAAGACGCTCGGCGATGCGATTCGTCTCCGAAACCGGGCAATCGCTTTGTTGGAAATTGCCGAGATCGAACGTAACGCCGCCTCACGCGCTGAAATTCTAACCCTGGTGGTGGCAGGCGGCGGTTTCACCGGCGTCGAGGTAGCGGCGGAAATCAACGATCTCATACGTCAGGCGGCGAAGTCGTATCCCTCGATTACGCAGCGCGATCTACGCGTGATCCTGGTTGAAGCCAAGAACCGCATCCTGCCCGAATTTGATGAAGGTCTGGCAGCGTTTGCGACGAAGCGGCTGCGAGCCTCGGGGGTGGAGATTCGGACGAATACGACCGTGGCGGGCGTGACCGACCAGGCGGTTCTGGTAAAGGACGGAGAGTCTATACCGTCGCGCACCTTGATCTGGAACACGGGTGTGGCGCCGAATCCGTTGATTACAGACAGCGATCTGCCTCAGACCGGTCGCGGCTGGGTGAAGGTTGATGCCACCATGCTGGCCGAGGGGTGCATGGGCGTGTGGGCGCTCGGAGACTGTGCCCAGATTCCGGATATCTTGAATCCCGGTCACAATCAGCCGGCCCTGGCGCAGCATGCGATACGGGAGGCGCCCGCCCTTGCGAAGAACATCGTGGCCTCGATCCGGGGAGAACCCACGCAGCCGTTTCATTATCGGACCATGGGTCAGCTGGCCACACTCGGCCACTTTAACGGCATCGGCACCATTGGCCCATTTCGCGTGCAGGGCCTCGTGGCGTGGCTGGCGTGGCGCAGTTACTATCTCTGGCGCTTACCAAGACTAGAGAAGCGCCTACGCGTGGCGACCGACTGGACTGTCGACTTAATCTTCGGTCGCGATATCTCCCAAATTCAGACCTACGCCGCCACCAGCCCCAAGGGCAGAGATATCGAGGATGACCTTTACGG
>DAINCT010000409.1:0-4267 GCA_036732245.1 Chloroflexota bacterium
CGGCGGGTTTTGGCGTTGTCTACGATGTCCAGTGCCATGGCGAGGTCCGCGTCACCATGCACGTATGTATGACACACCCCCAGGCCTCCAGCCACCACCGGTACTCGGGCATTATCTCGCACGAACTCGATAAGCGTTGCGCCGCCACGTGGCACGATTAAATCGATGTCGCCCCGCATTCGGACCATCTCACCTATGCGCTGTCGATCCGGGTCGTGCACCATCTGTACGGCATCCGGCGGGACTCCATGGGCTTCGAGTGACTCCCGTACCAGGTGGGCCAATGCTTCGTTTGAACGTCTGGCTTCCTTGCCTCCCCGCAGGATCACTGCGTTTCCCGACTTCAGACAGAGCGCCGAAACGTCGATGGTGACGTTTGGTCGCGACTCGTAAATCACGCCGATCACCCCGAGTGGTACTCGACGTCGTGAGAGCCGTAACCCATTCGGCAGCGTCCGGGCATCAAACTCTTCTCCCACTGGATCAGGTAGGTCGGCGATGCGCCGCACGTCCAAGGCAATAGCGTTCAGCCGCTCGGAGGTCAGGCGCAGGCGATCGATCATTGCTTCCTCCATGTTGGAGGATTCGGCGTCGACCAGATCGCGGGCGTTCGCGTCTAGCACAGCGTCGACTTCGCCTTGTAGTCGCTCGGAAAGGTGGTGGAGTACCGCGTCGCGCAGACCCGTGTCGAGCGTCGCCAGGATGGTGGCCGCAGCTCTGGCCCGCTGTGCGGTTTCGCGTAGAGTTTCGGTCTCAAGCATGGGTCACTTGCTCCTGCCGGTTGTACCTCACCAGGTCGTCGCGGTGCACGATATAACTCCCGTAGGTGTATCCCAGCATGTCTTCGATTTCCAACGACTGACGACCGAGCAATTTGCGCACGTCGTTCCAATCGTAATTTGTTATACCCCGTGCCACCGTGTTGCCGTCGGGTGCGACAATGTCGACTGAATCGCCGCGTTCGAATGCGCCTTGAACGTCCACGATACCCGCCGGCAGCAGGCTGGCGCCGGCTTTCTGCACCGCACGCGCCGCACCGGCATCCACCATCAGTTTCCCGGAATGGCTAAGCCCGGAGAGGATCCAACGCTTTCGACTTTCCATCCGATCTGAGGCGGCAAGAAAACGCGTGCCGATTGATTCTCCGCGTAGGACCCGCACGATTACGTTTGGCTCGCCTCCGTCGACGATCCGTACCTCGGTGCCTGACGAAGTCGCCAACTTGGCAGCGGATACTTTCGTCGACATCCCTCCGGTGCCGAGACCCGAACTCGAGCCGCTCGCGTACGCCTCCACCTGGGGTGTGATTGAGACAACCTCGTGCACGAGCTGCGCTCCGTCGTCCACCAACGGATCGGCTGTGTAAAGACCCGGCGTGTCGCTCACCAATACGAGTAGATCGGCATCGACGAGATTTGCGACCAACGCTGATAGAGTGTCGTTGTCTCCCACCTTGATCTCCTCGGAGGCGACCACATCATTTTCATTGACAATCGGAATGACGCCTCGGGCGCACAGGCCAAGCAAGGTATTGCGTGCGTTCAGGTATCGTTGCCGCTCAGCTAGATCGGCGCGGGTCACGAGCACCTGGGCTGAGGTGATGCCGTGGAACTCGAAGAACTCGTCATAGAGGTGCATGAGGCGGCTCTGGCCGACCGCCGCGAGAATCTGTCTGAAGCTCACGTCTTTCCGATCTCGTGGTGAGCCGAGCCTTTGGCGTCCGACCGTGATCGCTCCGGACGATACGACGATCGGTTGCGCGCCGGCCATCTGCACGGTGGCAACCTGTTCCACCAGGTCCGCGAGTCGACCCAGACTCAGCTGCGCGGTGCCGCCGGTCAACGTGCTCGTACCGAACTTGAAAACAGGACGTCGCCAGTGGAATGAGTCTGCCATGATTGGCGAATTATAGCCAACTAACCGTCGAGCTCGGTCACCTGCACACCGCGCGATCGCACCTGCGTCTGCAGGCCGTGCCCGGGCCAAGCCTGCTCGTGCGCCGCTTCCTCCATCCGCTCCGCGATCTCGTGGATTCGTTCCCGTGGGCCCAAAGCGATCACGGCCGGTCCCCCGCCTGATAGGGCAGCACCATACGCTCCGGCGTCCACGGCGGAGGAGATCACGCACTCCAGTCCTGGAATAAGTTGCGTCCGATACGGCTGGTGCAGGCGGTCCCGCATGGCGGGCGCCACATGCTCCCATCGGCCCCAGGCAAGGGCAGTGGCCAGATAAGTGGAGCGTGATAGGTTGTACACCGCATCCTGGACTGAAACGTCGGCAGGAAGAATCCGGCGCGCTTCAACCGTGGGAAGAGCTTCTTCCGGCACGAAGAGCGCCACCCCGAGTGAGACGTGATTGACGATGTTCAAGGCGTGGACTTCTTCACCGTCAAAAAATGCAACGGTGACTCCACCCAAGATGGCGGCGGTGGAGTTGTCCGGATGGCCCTCCAATTTGGCGGCCAGTCGCACGATCCGATCTTGACCATCTTTCTCGCCGGCGGCGTGTGCGCCGGCCGCGAGACCTGCCACGATGGCAGCGGCGCTGCTCCCAAACCCTTTCCCAACCGGGATCTGGCCCTCCCGGGTGAAGCTGGCGCCGGGCAACGCCAGGCCGGTGTCCGCGGCATAGGCGTGGTATCCCTGGCAGGCGTAATGATCGCTTCGAGCCACCTCTGCCTCAGCGCACGTGGCCCAGTCCGCCAGCACCTCACTTCCTCCCGGATGAAATTCGACGATGTACGAATCGGCCAGGTCAAGCGCCATGCCAAGCGAATCAAAACCCGGTCCGAGATTGGCGCTGGTCGCCGGGACGTCGAGGCGTACTCGCTTCACGCGGATGCGGTCCCAACGGGATGCAGCACCGAATCCAGCGTGGCCGCGACCGGCACGAGTTCGCCGAACTGCGCGAGCGCGGTTGCAGGGTCTTTGAGACCATGGCCGGTCAGGATTGCGACGACCGTCGAATGCGAAAGATCGTCGCCGGCCGCGACTCTCTTCCGCAATCCCGCGATGGACGCCGCCGAGGCGGGCTCGCACATGACGCCTTCGGTGGAGGCGACTAATCTATATGCGTCCAGGATCTCCGTGTCCGACACCAAGTCGAGCAGGCCCCCCGAGTTCGCAACCGCCGCCAGCGCTTCGTCCCCGCGCGCCGGCTTGCCGATGCGAATCGCGGTCGCTACGGTCTGCGGGTGATCGATCGGTCGCCCGTGGACCAGCGGAGCTGCTCCTTCTGCCTGGAAACCCCACATGCGCGGGACGCCGCTGACGATGTTCCGATCGCGATATTCGCGAAAGCCTTTCCAGTACGCCGTGATATTGCCGGCATTACCAACCGGGAGGGCAACGACATCGGGTGCCGAGCCCAACGTATCGCAAATTTCGAACGCGCCCGTTTTCTGGCCCTCGAGCCGAAACGGGTTCACGGAATTGACGAGTTCTGCTCCCGAGACAGTTACGGCCTCCCGAACCAGCGCCAGTGCCTGATCGAACGTACCGTCGATCGGCACCACGCGCGCGCCATATACCAGCGCCTGGGCCAGCTTCCCTGGCGCCACATACCCGGCCGGCAGAACAACGGAGCACTCGAGACCCGCTGACGCCGCATACGCCGCAGCCGACGCGGCCGTGTTACCGGTCGATGCACAGATGACCGAGCGTGCGCCCCGCTCTACCGCTTTCGCCACGGCGAGCACCATGCCACGATCTTTGAACGAACCGGTAGGGTTCATTCCTTCGTACTTGAGGTACAACTCACCGCAACCTAACTCGCGCTCCAGGTGTCGGGCCCGCAAAAGCGGTGTGCTGCCCTCGCCGAGAGTAAGTAGCGGCGTGTCGGACGTGAGTGGCAGAAAGTCGGAATAACGCTCGAGCAACGCAATCACAGAATTTTGACCTCGGTGCGGGAAGTGACACGCAATCCTACCGCAGGTCGGTTCCGGAAGCAGCCGAAAAAAGTGGGAGGGCGCATGCGCCCTCCCACTTCCCGGTCGACTGATTACGTTTCAGGCTATGACTTGGCGAACCACTCGAAAGCGTTCCATGTCTGCCCGTACTGAGTTGGATTGTTTTTAAAGTTGCCGAGGACGCTGTCGGCCGTCGCAATTTGCGGGCGGTAGTACAGCTCAATCCAGTCCGCGTTCTGGTTGATTTGAACCTGGAACTGGTTGTAGTACTTCTGGCGCAACTTGCCGTCGAAGGTCGCGGCGCCCTGCTTGAAGTCGGTGTTCAGCGTCGGGCTCTTGATCGCGCTGTAATTCTCATTG